>CAJOHP010000001.1 GCA_905234355.1 uncultured Prevotella sp.
CAGCATCTACACGCGATACGACAAGTTCGGCTTCGACTTCTACCTCGTCGACACCGCTGGCATACGCCGAAAGAACAAGGTGCAGGAAGACCTCGAGTTCTACAGCGTGATGCGCTCCATACGGGCCATCGAGAACAGCGACGTCTGCATCCTGATGATCGACGCCACGCGAGGCATCGAGGCCCAGGACATGAATATCTTCCAGCTCATACAGAAGAACCAGAAGAGCCTGGTCGTCGTGGTCAACAAGTGGGACCTCGTGGAAGACAAGTCGCAGGTGGTCATCGACACCTTCGAACAGGCCATACGCCAGCGCATGGCACCCTTCACCGACTTCCCCATCATCTTCGCCTCGGCACTGACCAAGCAGCGCATCTTCCGCGTGCTCGAGACCGCCAAGCAGGTCTATCTCAACCGCAAGGCACGCATCGGAACCACCAAGCTCAACGAGGTGATGCTGCCTCTCATCGAGGCCACGCCCCCGCCAAGCATCAAGGGAAAGTACATCAAGATAAAATATGTGAGCCAGGTGCCCGACACGAAGATTCCCACCTTCATCTTCTACGCCAACCTGCCGCAGTATGTGAAGGAACCCTACAAGCGGTTTCTCGAGAACAAGATACGCGAGAACTGGTCGCTCACCGGCTCGCCCATCAATATATTCATCCGCCAAAAGTGAGCGTGCATGAATATCTTTTGTCGCATCACCACGCTCGCCGTCGTGGCTGTCATGGCCGCAGGCTGTAGCAGCCCCGACCCTGCCGAGCAGGAGCGCATGGCACGTGAGGCTGCCGTAAAGACGGTCAGCGAGGCCTATTCCCATCTGCTCGTGGGCGACTACGACCATTTCATCGCCCTGCGAGCCGGCACCGACAGCCTGCCGCGGGCCTACCGCAGCCAGATGGCCACCGCCTACAAGCAGTTCATGGCCCAGCAGCAGACCGACCGGGGGGGGCTGCGCTCGTTCGAGATGATGGGTGCACAGCGCGACTCCGCCCTCGGCGTCATGCAGGTGTTTCTCCTCCTGCGCTATGGCGACCACACCACCGAGGAGGTCGTGGTGCCCGTCATTGAGCAGGCCCAAGGACAGTGGCGCATGAAGTAATGGACACGAGCGGCGTATGGAGCGCCGCTCGTTTACCCCCTAAACGACCCCCGTCTACCCCCTAAACGCACGCTCGCTACCCCCTAGCCGAGGCTCCGCTAGGGGGTAAACGCGCCTCGTTTATGGGGTAAACCGTGACCGTCGGAGCCCTCACTCCATGTCTCGCTATTCATCCACATATTTTATTACCTTTGCACCCCTGTGCGTCACCGTCCCTACATAGGAAGTCGCATCGTTTGTTCGTGTGGGACGGATAAAATTTCTTTATAAATCCCATTGTCTTTCTCTTGTTCCGCTGTGTGCCGAATGTCTCTTCTTGTGGCGTTTGGCACGACAGCACTGTGCTTGTCATGCCAGTCTGTCGTGACCCTATGTGGCACTTTGCAGGGCGCTAGACTTTCAAAATCTACAAAAATAGTTGCAAATTCAACAAAAACATGGATTTATAATGGATTTTATAATGTTTTTTTAAGAAAAAATGACTATATTTGCACACTGATAAATCTGTCAACCATAATATATATGCGCATGCGCGATATGAGGCCTTGACTTATTTGTTGAAGCTAAACAGAGATAATAAGAAGACAAAAATATTACGAAACAATGACAAAACCGATGTTATGGGTGCTCGCCGCCACCCTCGTCAGCGGCATGGCAAGTCTCAGTTCTTGTCACAGCGATCCCTATTATGCAGAGTCTCTCATCCCGCAGGACAACTCAGGTAATCCTGCCGACGGTCAGGGCAGCGATGGTCAGGACAGCAGCGACCCGGCCACCGACTCCTTGGTGCAGGCACATACGCTGGTGACCGTGCTGAAAAACGAGGGCTACACACCCGAAGAGTTTGTAGCTCACCTCGGCGCGCCGTCGTTTTCTGCCATGACGGCTGGCATCTCGCCCCAGATCAACGCCATTGCCAAGAGCATGGCCATGAGCAAGCTGCAGACCCATCTGCCCACGCTCGACAAGATGTTTGCCGACGAGGTGGGCATCGAGGGCGACGGCACCCGCCGCTGGCACATCGAGTCATACACCTTCACCTACCGCAGCCAGAGTGTCGACGGGCAGGAGCAGGTGCTCTCGGGCCGTGTCACCTTCCCCAACAACAAGGTGAGCGGCACGCCACACCAGGTGAAGAGCCTCTCGCTGCATACCCATCAGGCGCTGATGGGCGCCGACTGGGCCCCGTCGGAAAATCTGATGCTCATGCCGCTGCGCACGCTCTGGAACTCAGCTGTTATCGAGCCCGACTTCCAGAACTACGGTGTGGGCCACGGCGTGCTGCCCGACGGCAACGGGTCGCCCAAGGGCCTGTCGCGCCAGCTGACCGACTGCACGCTGGCTGCCCTCGAGGTGATGCGCCTGCACGGCGTGTCGCTGGCCGACGACGGCTACACCACCAGCTGGGGCAGCTCGCAGACTGCGGCTGTGCCCCTGCTCTTTGCCAAGTACTACGAGACCGAGGCGCCCGAGTGGTTCCGCAAGGCTGTGCGCCTGCACTCCACCTACGTGGGCGAGGGACCGCTCGACCTGAGCGATGCTGTGCCCAACTACTACTGCAAGCATCCTGAGCACTTCAGGTTCAGCTACTTCTATGTGGCTGGCTATCTGTCGGGCTTCTCTGCCCAGCAGCTGGGCGGCTATCAGGCTGCCGAACTGCTGGCACCATGGCTCAGCACCACCCACGTGACCGTCGATGGAAAGGACTACACCTTCCTTGACGCCATTGCCAAGGCGCTCATCTCTGCCAGCCATCCTGCCAGACCAGAGCTCAAAACGCTCGACCAGGTCATCTCGCCCGACATGGTCACCCCCGACGGACAGCTCGACCAGAACAGTCCCAAGACGCAGGCCTTCCTCGCCTGCCTGAAGGCGGCCGGCAACCTGGACAACTGGGCTCCGAAGCTGCCTATATACATTGGTCACAGCCCCGAAGACCCCGCACTGCCCCACGAGTATTCCTACCGCGTCTACCAGAAGCTGAGCAACAACGGGCAGAACCCTCAGGTGCACATGCTCGACGTGCGCAACACCGGACAGCTCTCGGCCGTGCTCGGCGATGCCGCAAGCATGCACGGACTCATCTCCATACTGATGCTGCTCAATATGTCGTGCGTGGAGTTGCCGGCCGACATGGCCACGGTCTATACCGAAGAGTAGCGCGTGAGGACATAGTATAACAAAAAACGACTTGAAGAGATATGAAGACAAGATTTCTTTTGAGCGGTCTGATGGCTGTGGCGGCCCTGACGATGACATCGTGCGACAACGACGAGGTCGACATCAGCTACACGCAGCAAGGCCCGTCGGCGACAGGTGCCGATGCGCGAGGCAAGCTCGTCAGCGTGCTGAAGAGCGATAACTACTCGCCCGACGAGTTTATGGATGCCGTCATGCCCCGTGCGGTGTTCAAGGCCCTCGGCACGTGGGTGCCCGACCTGCACCCCCTCGTCGAGACCGTGTCGCGGGTGAAGCTGGCACCGCAGCTGGCCAAGCTCGACCGGCAGTTCTGCACCGAACTGGGGCAGCGCCTGCCCGTGCACCGCAAGTGGCAGATCGAGAGCCACGTGTTCAGCTATATCACCACGGCCAGCAACGGTGCCGAGGTGGTGCTCTCGGGGCGCGTCACCTTCCCCAACAATATGGTGGACGGCACCGACCACGAGGTGCAGACGCTCTCGCTCTTCACACATCCTGCCGTCGCCGCAGTGCAGTGGCAGCCTTCCGAGGAGATAGGCCTCATCTGCCTGCGTGCCATGCAGAACTCCGCCGTCATAGAGCCCGACCTGCAGGGCTTCGGCGTGGATTATGAAAAGAACTACCTGTCTGTGCTGTCCACCGCCGCACTCTCGCGCCAGATGGCCGACTGCGCCACTGCCGCCATCAAGCTGATGGCCCAGCGCGGCGTGCGCCTGGCACCCGACGGCTACACCACCAGCTGGGGAGGCTCGCTACTGGCTGGCACCACCATAGCGTTCCAGCAATACTACGAGACGCAGGCTCCCGACGCGTTTCGCAAGGCACTCAACCTGAAGTCTACCTTTGTGGCAACAAACATCAGGGAGGAGCTGAGCGCCGTCATGACCAGCCTGCAGACGAGCGACATCTCGTCGTTTCTCATGAACTATACCATACTGCTGCGCAACCTCAACGCCCTCTCGCCGGCACAGGCCCGGGGCTACCGCGTCAGCGACTTCCTCTCGGAGCGCGCTATGAGCGAGCCACTGGTCATCAACGGCGAGAAGGCCACGGTCTATGAGTATGTGACCAAGGTGCAGGCCCTATATCCGCAGATTGTAAAGAGCGAGCAACTGTCGGCCCAATGGCACGTCGCCGACCTCGTGCCTGCCGACATGCTCACTGCTGCCGGCGCCTTCAGCCCCAACTGCCCTAAGATGGGCGCGCTCAGGGAGATACTCGCCTCGGCCGGCATGCCACAAGGATACAAGCCACAGCTGCCACTCTACCTTTGCCAGAACGACAACGACAAGTTCTGCCCCCAAAAAGACTTTGACAGCTACTGCAACATCCTGAGCCAAGGCGGCACCAACCCCTGCGTGCACAAGGGCATCATCCCCCTCTCCGGACTGACGCTGAAGGCTGGAGAGCGAATGGGCATGGGCACCATCCATTTTGCCTCCTATGCTGTCGCCTTGCTTGAGATGTCTACCGCAGAGACTGCAGAAGAGATATACAATAGATTTAATAAGAGTAATAGGTAATACGACGCTCTCATGAGGTAAGATCATTGCCTTCGGGATATACACACTAAAGACTATGCAGAATCAAAACATTATCGCCAGACCTTCGGAAGAGATGCGATGGAAAAAGTACTACACGAAGGGCTATGAGGAAATCCTGTCGCAGGAGCTTCCCAAGGAGACACTATGGAAATATATAGAGCGCGGCCTGCTCAACGACCACGACCGTCACGACGCACTGTCATACCTCGGCCGCAGAGTGAGCCGCAGTGAGTTCATCGAGCAGGTACACACGTGGGGCCGCGTAATCAAAGGCATGGGTCTGGGCAAGGACGACGAACTGCTCATCTTCGGCCCTACGCTGCCCGAATTTGTCTACATCATGCTGGCTGCCAACATGGTGGGCGTGACCACCAATCTGCCCAACCTCATGGCCAGCTCCGAAGCCCTCGACTATATGGTGGGCAAGAGTCGCGTGGCCTTCGTCTTCGACGGGCTCGAGCACATGCTCACCAAGACCCTTGCCCGACAGCAGTTTGAACATGTGGTCGTCGTCTCGGCCACACGCTCCATGGGCTATCCGCTCAAACTCATTGCAGCTCCGCTGAACAACCTGAAGCACTACGCCAGCCGCCACCGGCCCAAGTACATCACGGCCGACGAGGCCATCAGACGCTTCGGCCACTACGACGGCCCGCTGGAGGCCCCCGACGAAGAGGGAAAGACATCCTACATCTTCTGCTCCTCGGGCACGTCGAAGAGAGGACGAGCACACCAGATAGGCATGAGCAACAAGGCCATGATCAGCATGTTTCGCGATGCACTGGCCTTCAATCACATAGGCCATCCCTTTCAGGAGGGCTACAAGTCCTACTGCCCGCTGCCGCCCTTCGTATGCACAGGCTATTTCGTGCTCGTGCTGGCACCGCTCCTGCTCGGCATGACTGTCTACATAGACCCACGTCTCTCGGCCGAGCAGTTTGCCAAGAATGTGATGACCATGCGACCACAGGTCACGCTCATCCCAGGACACTTCTGGGTCTACTTCTTCCAGCAGGTCGAGGACCTCATCAAGGCCGGAAAGCGCCCCGACCTCAGCTTCTTCTCCTTCCCCATCATGGGAGGCGAGGGCTGCACACCCGAGGCGCTGCGACACATCAACGAACTCTTGCGCGAGTGCGGCAGCCCCATTGCCCTCTCCTTGGGCTACGGACTGACCGAGACCTTCTCCGTGGCAACGGTCGACTACCAGCCGGGCGTCTACGACAAGGACTACTCCAGGCTCGCCGTCAGCGTGGGATATGTCTTCCCAGGAGTCACCGTGGGCATCTTCGACGAGCAGGGCAACGAGCTGGGCTACAACCAGCGCGGCGAGGTGTGGATCAAGACGCCCTCGATGAGCACTGGCTACGTGGGCGACCCTGAACTCACCAAGGCCACCTTCAAGGACGGATGGATGCACACCAAGGACCTGGGCGAGCTCAGCGACGATGGCATGCTCTATGTCTATGGACGCATGGTACAGCATGTCGTGTCGCCTGATGGCGAGAAGGTCTATCTCTTCGACATCGCCAACGACCTGCGCCAGGACCCGGCCGTGAAGGCAAGCCTGGCATGCACGCTCGAGATGGAGCATGGCGACGGACCGCTGGTGGCACACATCGTGCTGGAAGACCACAACAACGAGAGCCACGAGCAGATCATCTGCCGGCTGGACCGACGCATGAAGCGGCTGCTGCCCAAGGGCGTCAGCATAGAGGGCTACAGCCTGGACCACGGACAGCTCAAGTCCATCATGGTGGGAAAGACTGACCGCCACTACTACCGCAAGAAGTTCACCGGATACTATGTGCCGCAGGACGGAAAGCTCAAGGAGGTGATGTTTGCAGAAGGCTGATTCGACGCGCGTACATTATTATATTATATATACTGTTGTTTTATAAAAAAACTATTAACGCTATGAAACAGAACTATCTTTCGCTCCTCTTCGCAGGAGCAGTGGCTGCCGGCACGCTGAGCGTGACCTCGTGCAGCAGCGACGACGACCAGTTGGCCGAGGCTTCGCAGCCCGCCACCGAAGTGGCCACACCCGACTACCAGCAGGTGCTCGCCGACGCCACCAGCCAGCTCGGCCAGGAGCTGTCGGCGCTCAACATGGACAATCTGGCGCCGCTGACACGCGCCATCAACGACGGATGCGAATGCGACTGCGGCTGCGACTGCTGCCAGGACGACAGCACCGGTGCTGACGCCGATGCCGACGAGCAGTGCGACCACAAGAAGTTTACTGAGGTGCTCAAGGAGCTGCTCAACAACATGAGCACCGACTTCAGCCGCGAGAAGCCCTTCATGCGCTCCTATGCCTTCGAGGACATGATGAAGCTGCTGAAGCTCACCTGGACCGCTGCAGGCTACAACGGCTATGGACGTGAGAACGGTGAGTTCTATCTGGACGGCGTGGACGGCCACACCCTCACATGCGAGTATGTCACACCCGACAGCACCAATATCTACAAGGCTACTGCCTCTGTGGCTGTCATGGGCACAGCGAAGGCCCTCACTACCGACAAGACCGTCAGCCGCCTGCTGACCATCGAGAAGAACGACTCTACCGTGCTCCGCGTCCTGGTGACCAACACCAAGGGCGAGCAGCGCGTGCTCCCCTTCCTGCCCGACAGAGTCGTGGAGCACACCGGAGCCGTCACCATCAACGGCATGAAGGTGGCACTCGACATCGACGACAGTAAGCGCCACGAACACGGACTGAAGCTCACCGTCTCGAAGGAGAGCGACAGCACGCCCCTGGTCGAGATGACCTCTACGCTCACCGACAACAACACGTTCATCAACAGGCTGAAGAACGACGTCGTCTACAGTTCCGACTACAACCTCAGTCTGCTGGGAGGCACCGTCGCCATCAGCGGAAAGTTGAACAATGTCAACGCATATCTTGGCTCCGTGCCTGTACTGAGGGCCATCTACAAGCATGGCGCCAACGGCGAGGTGTGCAAGAACGCTGCCACCAAGTTCAACCAGAACTTCGACATCGAGTTGATCGTGGCAGGAAGCAACATCGGCAAGATCATCCTGCTGCCCGTCTATGACAGCGAGAAGAACAACTACACCCTGGAGATGTTCATCGACTCGCCGCTGCTGGGTCAGAATCCAGCCAGCCTGAGCAACATACTCGCCAACCTCGGCTTTACGGTCAAGGGCATCCTCGACATGATCAAGGGTGACGCAGAGGCATAAGCACCGGCATAGCGGACGACCGCGCAGGTCGCTTCAGACAACCCCATCTATTCAAACCAAACCGTGGGAATGAACAGAACCCACCTTTAACAAAACATCCAGAACAGAAAATGCCGGGAACATTTCCTCTTAAACGATTATTCCCTCTACTGTCTTTGGCTTTGCTGGCCGTCAGTCCTTCGGGACTGTCGGCTCAGCGGGCCTTATCGCTCGACGACTGTGTGCAGATGGCCCTGCGGTCCAACAAAGACATCGAGGCCGCCCAGCACCTGCAGCGCAAGTACGAGCATGAACGCCGGGCGCTGAGAGCCAACTTCTTCCCCATCATCGAGGCCAGCGCGACCGACGTCTACAGCACTTTCGAAAAGAGCCGCACTGTCGACTTAGCGTCGCCCGTGGGGCAATACATCGGCCAGAGGCTGCACACACGCCTGCCGTGGCTCATCGGCCCCGCATGGCAGCAGCGCATCGCCTCGGGCGTCACCAGCAAGCTGCTGCCGCTGAACCCTGTCATCGACATGAAGATGGGCAACATCTTCATGGCCGACGTCACCCTGACACAGCCTCTCTATATGGGCGGCAAGATCAGTGCTGGCTACCACATAGGCACATTGGGAGCTAGGATGGCGGCACTGGGCCAGGAGCTCACACGAGAGCAGACCATCGTGTCGGTGCACGAGGCCTACTTGCTGCTGGTCAAGGCCAAGGAGCTGCACGTCGTGGCACTGAAGTATGACTCGCTGCTGCAGAAACTCACCGACGACGTGGCCAGCGCCCGCAGCCATGGCATGGTGAGCAACAACGAGGTGATGAAAGTGCGGGTGAAGAAAAGCGAGGCCGAGCTGAAAGTGACGCAGGCCAGCAACGGCATACGACTGGCACGCATGAACCTCTGCCAGGTGATCGGACTGCCCACCGATGCCCTCATCGACGTCAGGCCCGACGACATCGGCGACGCTGACTTTACAGCCGACCCCTGTGCCACCATTGAGGGGCGCACCGAGACACAGTTGCTCGATCTCAAGACCGAGCTTGCCCGACAGCAGGTGAAGCTGGAGCGCTCGGCCATGCTGCCACAGCTCGGACTCATAGCCGGTGCCCGCGTGCTCGACGGCATAAAGCTGGCCGGAGAGAAATTCCTCAGTCACAACCTGATGTTCGACGTGGGCGTCTCGCTCAAGATTCCTATCTTCAATGGCGGTCAGCACTACAACAAGATGCAGGCGGCCAAAGAGGAGCTCGAGCGCTCGCGGCTGGAGAGGGAAAGCCTCAGCGAAAAGATGAACCTCGAGCTACAGCAGCAGGCCAACGAGGCCGAAGAGGCAGGACTCGAGGTGAAGATGCGCCGGCGCAGCCTCGAGCAGTGTGCCGAGAACCTGCGCATGAGCCGAAAGGCATATAGCGTGGGTTACGAGACGCTCTCCGAACTGCTCACGGCACAGCTGCTATGGCAGCAGGCCTATGCCGAACTGGTAGAGGCTAAGTATCAGCAGAACATCAAGATAGTGAAGTGGCAGAAAGCCGCCGGAAGATTAGGACTATATTACTAATACATCAACAACATAAAGTTTTTTATGCACAATATTCAGAAGTCATGGCTCTTGGGCCTGTTTGCGCTCGCCACGCTGTGGGGCTGCAAGGAGCAGCCGCGACAGACAGGCGCCATGCTGGTTGACATCGTAGAGGTCACTGGCTCGACAGCCAGTCGCCACAGCCAGTATCCCGGCCTGACCGAGGCCAAGCAGAACGCCGACCTGTCGTTCAAGGTCATGGGCACCATAGAGAGGGTCTTAGTCCGTGAGGGCGACCACGTGAGCAAGGGCCAGGCGCTGGCCCGTATAGACAGTCGTGACTACGCCACGCAGCTCGCCGCCACCGAGTCGGAGTACCGGCAGGTGAAGTCGGAGTGTGAGCGCATCATCGCCATGCATGCCGAACAGGCCGTGTCGGACAACGACTTCGACAAGGCCCGCTCGGGCCTCGAGCGCATCGGTGCGAAGCTCAAGAACCACCGCGACCAGCTCAACGACTGCCAGCTGTATGCACCCTACGATGGATACGTCAGCCAGATATACCGCACGGCCGGCGAGTCTGCCGGGCCCGGTATAGCCGTGCTCGGACTGTTCACCTCGGGTGGTGTCGAGGTGGTCATCAACGTGCCTGAGTCGGAATACCGTCTGGCACGCCGTTCGGCCACCTGTAAGGCCACCTTTGCCGCTCTGCCCGGCCGCACCTTCCCGCTGACCATCAAGAGCATAGCCCAGCAGGCCAACGGCAACCACCTCTTCCAGATGCGGCTGAGCCTTGCGGCCGACGCCCGTGAGGTGACGCCCGGCATGAGCGTGATGGTCGACATAGAGCATGGTGCCGACGCTGCCGACGGGACCGCCAACCGCATCGTCGTGCCTGCCGGAGCCCTCTTTGACCAGGGAAGCCGCAACTATGTTTTCGTCTACGACAAGAAGGCGGGCACCGTGCGGCGCACGGCCGTCACCGTGGAGTCGCTGCGCACCGACGGCACTGCCGTCATCACCAGCGGACTGAGCGGCGGACAGCAGGTGGTGGCGTCGGGCGTGCACAAACTCAGCGACGGGCAGCAGGTGCGACCGCTGGCCAAGGCATCGGCCGAGAATTACGGTAATTTACTCTAACAGCTTCTTGACCTATGAAATTTGACCTTTCTTCATGGGGCTTGTCCAACCAGCGCCTGGTGCTGCTGCTCGTCTTCATCCTGACGCTGGGCGGCGCGGTGTCCTACTACAGCATGCCTAAACTGGAGGACCCCGAGATTGTGGTGCGCCAGGCCGTGGTGGTGGGCATCTATCCCGGTGCCTCTGCCCATCAGGTGGAGCTGGAGCTGACCACCCCTCTGGAAAACAGCATACGCAAGAGTGGCCACATACTCTTCACGCAGAGCTACAGCTATGCCGACATGTGCTATATCATGGTGACGCAGGACACCGACGTGCCTGCCGACCAGCTGAAGACCAACTGGATGCAGATGCGCAACCAGCTGGCCGCCGTGTCGCTGCCCTCGGGCGCTCAGCTCATGGTGCGCGACGACTTCGGCGAGGTGTCGGGACTGTTCTATGCACTGAAGGGCGACGGCGTCGAAGCCTCGCGTCTGCAGGCCTTTGCCGAGATGGTACGCCGTGAGCTGCAGAAGGTGGATGGCGTGGCACATGTCGACATCTACGGCACGAGCGCGCAACGCGTCAACATCGCCCTGCGCCAGGACCTGCTGGCCAGCATGGACATCACCCCTGCCGAGGTGATGGCTACGCTCAGCGGGCAGGATGCCACCGTCTATGCGGGCTACTTCCTCAGCGGCGACTATCGCATCCGCGTGGGCGTCGACGACCGCTACCGCTCGCTCGACGACATACGTGCGCTGGTGCTGCGCGGCCATCGCGGCGACGAGTTCCGCCTGGGCGACATTGCCGAGGTGACCATGGAGCCCGACCGCCCCGTGCGTGCCGAGATGCAGCGCGATGGCCAGCAGGCTCTCGGACTGCTCATCGCCGCGCAGTCGGGCACCGACATCGTCAAGGTGGGTGCCAGGGTCGAGGAGAAAGTGGCCGAACTGCAGGCCTCGCGACTGCCCGCCAGCGTGCAGTGCGAGAAGGTGTTCTTCCAGAGCGACCGCGTGCAGGACGCCATGCTCACTTTCTTCCTCAACCTCGTCGAGTCGGTCTTGCTCGTCATCCTGCTCCTTATGGTGGCCATGAACTTCCGTTCGGGCCTCATCCTGGGCCTCACCCTCGTCATCACCGTGCTGGGCACGGTGTTCATCCTCGACACGATGGACGGCACCCTGCAGCGCGTGTCGCTCGCCTCGTTTGTGCTGGCGATGGGCATGCTGGTCGACAATGCCATAGTCATCGTCGACGGCATACTGGTGGGCCGGCAGAAGGGCATGTCGCGCCACGAGGCCCTCACCGCCATAGGCCGTCAGACGGCCATGCCTCTGCTGGGCGCCACGCTCATTGCCATTCTGGCTTTCCTGCCCATCTTCCTCAGTCCCGACGTCACGGGGCTCTATGTGCGCGACATGTTCATCGTGCTGGCCGTATCGCTGATGCTCTCGTGGGTGCTGGCCCTCGTGCTGGTGCCCATGATGGGTGCCCGCTGGCTCTATCCGCAACAGGCCGAGGCCGACGTGGCGACAGCCGCTGCCGGTAGCGCCGCCGCGCCCCGGCTCTACGACAGCCGTCCGCACCGCTGGCTCTCTGCCACGCTGCGCCGTGCCCTGCATCATCCCTGGGCCACCGTGGGCATCATGGTGCTGCTGCTGGCTTTCACCGGCCTGTGCTTCCCCCTGATGCCTCGCGAGCTGTTTCCCGACATGGAGTACGACCAGCTCTACATGGAATACAATCTGCCGTCGAACAGCAACACTACCCGTGTGAAGGCCGACCTGGACAGCATACGCCGTGAGCTGATGTCCATGCCCGACGTCACCCACGTGACCACCTCTATAGGCAACACTCCCGGGCGCTACAACCTGGTGCGCTCGGTGCCCCTGCCGCAGCTGTCGTATGGCGAGCTCATCATCGACTTCAAGTCGGCCAGTGCCCTCGACCGCCACGTCGACTCGCTGCAGCACTATTTCGCGGCCAAATATCCCGACGCCGACCTGATGTTCAAGCGCTACAACCTGATGTTCATGCGCTATCCCATCGAGCTGTCGTTCTGCGGCCCCGACCCTGCTGTGCTGCACCAGCTGGCCGACTCGGCCATGCAGGTGGCTCGCGAGCAGGGCGTGATAGACCCCATCACTACCGACTGGCCGGCGCGCGTGCCCATGCTCGTGGCCGACTACGACCAGCCGCGTGCGCGCCGTCAGGGTGTGTCGCGCACCGAGGTGGCCCTGTCGCTGCTTTCTTCGACCGATGGCATGCCTGTGGGCAGCTACTACAACGGCGGCGTCTGCCACAATATCTATGTGAGCACCACCGACCAGCAGGGCGCCCCGCTGTCAGACCTGGGCAACGCCACCGTGTCGACCCTCCTGCCGCACCTGCAGATGGGGCAGGGACAGGTCAGCCTGGCCAGTCTGCTGGCATCGGCACCCCAGCTGCGTCTCTCTCATGCTGCACAGCTGCGCGACGTGGGCGATGCCGTCAGCGTGCAGTGGGAAGACCCTGTCATACCCCACTATAACGGTGAGCGCATACACAGCGTGCTGGGCTTCCCTGCCAAGGGCTGGCTCATCGAAGAGGCACGTGCACGCCTGGCCGACGTCGTGGACCGTTGGCAGCTGCCCGAGGGCTACTCCATACGCTGGGGCGGAGAGAAGTATGCGTCGGACCTCTCGATAGAGAATCTCTTTGCCTACTATCCGCTGGCGGTGCTGCTCATGCTGGCCATCCTCGTGGCCATCACGCGTCGCTTCCGCACCTCGCTGCTGCTCTTTGTCTGCATACCCTTCATCTTCGTGGGCATCATACCGGCCATACTGGTCACGGGCAGCACGTTCAACTTCGTGGCCATCGTGGGCTCGCTGGGCCTGGTGGGCATGATGCTCAAGAACGGCATTGTGCTAGTCGACGAGATCAGACTGCAAATGGTCTCGGGCAAGGAGCTTCAGGCAGCCGTCATGGATGCCTCGAAGTCGCGTCTGCGCCCCGTCGCCCTGGCTTCGCTCACCACTGTGCTGGGCATGGTGCCCCTGCTCTTCGACGACATGTTCTCTGCCATGGCGGCCACCATCATGGGCGGGCTGCTGGCAGGCACGGTCATCGTCCTGGTGTTCATACCGGTGCTCTACTCTCTCTCCTTCAGGAAAAAAGGCCGGCCGTATGGCGCCTAAGCATAGCAAGTAATCATTTATATCATTATCATTATATCAATTTAAACAACATGAAATTAGCCAAAATCACCTATTTTCTGCTGGCTGGCGCCTTGCTGGCATGTTCTTGTAAAAGTGACCACAGCAGCGACTATCTGCCTGTCGTCAGTCCCGATGCCGATTCTGTAGGCAGTCCTACGGGCCAACTGGTGAGCGTGGTGAGGAGCGAGAACTACACTCCCGACCAGCTTGTCAACTCGATGATGCCCGCAGCCCAGTTTGAAGAGGTCATCAAGAATATGTCGATCATCCGCCCCTTCATCGAGGCTACCATGCGTGTGAAGGTGCTGCCGCGTCTGGCTGAGCTCGACATGCAGTTCTGTAAGGAGCTGGGCACCAAACAGACGCTTGCCAGACAGTGGCAGGTGGAGAGCCATGTGTTCACCTACAACAGCGTAGCCAGCGACGGTTCCGATATCGTGCTCTCCGGTCGCGTCACCTTCCCCAACAACAAGGTGCAGGACTTAGACCACGAAGTGCAGACGCTGACGCTGTACACACACCCTGCCGTGCCCTCCAAGCTTTGGCAGACCTACTACAGCTTGGGTGTGATGTCTCTGCGCTCGCTGCAGAACTCAGCCGTCATAGAACCCGACCTGCAGGGCTTTGGCGTGACCGAGGGGCAGATCATGTTTCCGCGCTACCTGTCGAGCGTGCTTGCTCGCCAGGCAGCCGACTGTGCCACGGCGGCTCTGCAGGTGATGGCCCGCAGCGGCGTGCGGCTGGCCAAGGACGGCTATACCACCAACTGGGGCGGCTCGCAGACGGCACACGTCACCGCGCGCTTCCACGAGCTATACGAGACGAAGTCGACTCAGCAGTTCCGCAATGCCATCAGGCTGCACTCCACTTATGTGGCTTCCAACGTCGGGTGGGACGGCATCGGCCTGCCGCGCACCATGGTGAGCGGCGATAGAAGTAACGCCATCGACGCCTTCTGCGACTGCATCAGAAACATGTCGGCCATGCATCCTTCCGATCTGCAGGGCTATCAGCTCAGCGACTTTCTCTCCGACGCAGCCCTGAACCAGGTGACCGACATCTACGGCGAGCAGACCACCTTCTACAAATGGATGACGGACAAGGCCCCCTTCCGCATGATAGCAGCCCTGCGTCCAAACTTCTCGGAAGAGTGGACGCTGGAGAAGCTCGTGGCTCCCGACATGCTGTCCGGCGACGGGACTCTCAATCCTGCCAGCCCGAAGATGCAGGCACTCACCGCGGCGATGACGAAGGGCAGCAAGCATAGCTTCTACAAGATAGGACTGCCCATCTACCTCTGCCAGAATCCCAAGGACGAGATGTATAGCTACGAGGAGTGCCTGGAATTCTACAACGAATACAGCATGTATGGCACCAATCCCAACGTGCATCTGTGCAACATCCCAGTGCCCCGCGCATTGGCTGGTGCCATCGAGCTTATCGACGTTCCCGGCTACCATTTAGGTTCTTATCTGGTGGCCATGCTTGAGATGGTCAGCGAAAAGACCCCTGCCGAGGTGAATAGCCAGCTCAACAAGTAATCACGCAGCTGAAGTTTTCGGACGAAAGCTGCTCAGCTGTTCTGGCAATTGTATTGTGCAGAGCGGTAGACGAACGGCGGACAGGCTTCGATGCCTGTCCGCCGTTAGTTGTTCTATGTGCCTGTGCTATTGTCTTTCCATGTGTGCGACGTCACGCTTTGTCGCCCCTGACGGCCTGTCGCATCTCCTTGAGCAGGTCGGAGGCGAAGATGAAGTCGGTGAGGCGCTTGTTGGTGGAGTCCATGATTTGCGATGAGACGCCCTGCCACTCCTTGTGTCCCTCGTAGATGAAGATGATGTTCTCGCCGATGCCCATGACCGAGTTCATGTCGTGGGTGTTGATGATGGTGGTCATCTGAAACTCGCGTGTGATGCTGTGCAGCAGGTCGTCGATGACGAGCGAGGTCTTGGGGTCAAGTCCTGAGTTGGGCTCGTCGCAGAAGAGGTATTTGGGGTTGAGTGCAATGGCTCTGGCTATGGCTACGCGCTTCTGCATGCCTCCGCTTATCTCGCCGGGGAATTTCTGCTCGGCGCCCACGAGGTTGACGCGGTCGAGGCAGTCCATGGCTCGCTTCTGCCGCTCGCGCAGGTTCATCGTCGAGAACATGTCGAGCGGAAACATCACGTTCTCCAGCACGGTGAGCGAGTCGAAGAGTGCCCATCTCGCGCCGCATGTGCACCTTCTCGCGCTTGGACAGCCCGACGAAGTCGCGCCCGTCGTAGAGTATCTGTCCGCTGGTGGGGGTGAGCAGTCCCACGAGGTTTTTCATCAGCACGGTCTTTCCCGAGCCCGACTGTCCGATGATGAGGTTGGTCTTGCCATCCTCAAACACGGTCGAGATGTCCTTGAGCACCTCTTTGTCTTCAAAGCTCTTGTATAGGTTCTTTACTTCGATCATGATAACAGTTGCGTAAGGAAAACGTCGGAGAAGAGTATGAGCACACTGCTTGTGACGACGGCGTCGGTCGATGCCTTGCCCACGTTGACCGAGCCTCCCTCGACGGTGTATCCGCAGAAGGCGGGCACGCTGGAGATGATGAATGCGAAGAACTGGCTCTTGATGATCGACATCCACATGAACCATGGCACGAAGTCGTGCTGCAGTCCTGCTGTGAGGTCGTCGGGGGGCATGATGTGTCCGATGTAGGCTGTGGCGTAGGCGCCGATGATGCCCATCACCGAAGAGAAGATGACGAGGAAAGGCATGATGGTGAGCAGCCCCAGTATCTTGGGCAGGATGAGGTAGCAGGCCGAGTTGACGCCCATGATGTCGAGTGCGTCTATCTGCTGTGTGACGCGCATGGTGCCTAGCTCCGAGGCGATGTTGCTGCCCACCTTGCCTGCCAGTATCAGGCACATGATGCTCGAGGAGAACTCCAGCAGCATAATCTCGCGCGTGGTGTAGCCAGCCACCCAGCGGGGCATCCACGGGCTCTCGATGTTCATCTTCATCTGGATGCATATCACGGCGCCGATGAAAAACGAGATGAGCAGCACGATGCCTATGGAGTTGATGCCCAGCTGAGCCATCTCCTTCACATACTGCTTCCAGAACATGCGCAGGCGCTCGGGCACGGAGAAGGTGCGCCCCATCAGGATGAGATAACGGCCGAACACGGTCAGCCAGCGGTATATTATCATGTCGAATAATTCGTAAATCGGCTGCAAAGTTACGAATAATTCTTAATTATTGCCCTATTATTCATAATTATTTTCTACCTTTGCACGGAAAAAACGTGCGATGATATGTCAGAAGAATCGATAGTACTGCGAACAGAGGGCCTGGTGAAGCGCTACGGCAAGCGCACGGTGGTCAACGACGTGAGCTTCCATGTGCGTCAGGGCGAGATAGTGGGCCTGCTGGGCCCCAACGGTGCAGGCAAGACCACCTCTTTCTATATGACCACGGGTCTGGTGCTGCCCAACGGCGGCCACATCTTCCTGGGCGACGAGGAGGTGACGAAGTATCCCGTCTACCGTCGTGCTCGTGCCGGCATAGGCTATCTGGCGCAGGAGCCCTCGGTGTTCCGCAAGATGTCGGTCGAGGACAATATCCTCTCTGTGCTCGAGATGACGGGCAAGCCCCGCGACTATCAGCTGCAGAAGCTCGAGAGTCTCATCAAGGAGTTTCGCCTGCAGAAGGTGCGGCGCAACAAGGGCGACCAGCTCAGCGGCGGCGAGCGCCGTCGCTGTGAGATAGCGCGCTGCCTGGCCATCGAGCCGAAGTTCATCATGCTCGACGAGCCCTTCGCCGGCGTCGACCCCATCGCCGTGGAGGACATACAGTTCATCGTATGGAAACTGAAGGACCGCAACATCGGCATCCTCATCACCGACCACAACGTCGAGGACACGCTCTGCATCACCGACCGTGCCTACCTGCTCTTCGAGGGCCGCATACTCTTCCATGGCACGCCCGAGGAGCTGGCGGCCAACAGTGTGGTGCGCAAGAACTACCTCACCGAGTCGTTTGTGCTCCGTCAGAAGGACTTCCAGCTGCTCGAGGAGGAGCGCCGCCGCCAGGAGGAAGATGACGAGTGAGGCACACTGCCGCACTGCCGCACTGCCGCATTGCAGTAGCCCTTGTCATGGCGGGCAGGCCATGGCGCCCGTTTACCCCCTAAACGACCCCCGTCTACCCCCTAAACGGACACCGTCTACCCCCTAGCCGACACCCCGCTACCCCCTAGACGCGTCTCGTTTAGGGGGTAAACCGTGACCCATGGAGCCCTCACCCCAGGTCTCGCCCGGTCATATTTGCATTTATCCACATCGTTGGGGAAGCGAAGGTCAGTTCAATGGCTTTTTCTTAGATAAGGTTTTAAAACCTGATTCAAACGATACCGTATACACAGCATATAACAACTCACTAAAAATAATCCATGAGATATATCCAAATTAGCTTGCATTTCTGTCTTGCGCTCTTCCTTTTTTCTTGTGGTAGCACAAGGCCATCCAGTCTTGATACGGCTGCTGTCGAAGATGTATTTCTTGCTAAAGACATAGGCGGAGCGGAAGTGGGCAGACGTTTCGAGACCAACTTCTGGAAACTCACCGACATACGTGAACAGTATCCTTCTGGTGGCTTAGGCCCGAGCATAAAGGATTCGCTCTTAGATGGTAGAGAAGCCCCTATTATGAAAGGGCGGTATGAGCCAGACGAGATAAGCCTTTATGGCATCTATGAGAAAAATGGGAAAGTGCGTTGTAAATGCACTTTTTTAGCGGGGCATTACGATAATGGATTCCAGTTGCGGTTCGGACACTTCTCGCCTGCGCCGTTTAGTACTTTTGGCGTATTGCGTATTGAAGCGTTTTCTGGACGTGAGATGCGTTGTACCACACGTCTGACGAAAGGGGATACTCGTAAAGACTACGTCGTGACCTTCCAAAGCCTGGACTCATTGCAGGCGCAGTCTGTCTGGCGTATGTTCTCAGAGAGTATGCTTACGTGTGACGAAGTGCTTGATAAGGCTTCTTTCGACAGTCTGTTCCAGCGGGGCAGTTGGTCCTTTGCCCAGTGCTATGATGTCTATCCCAGCGGACTGTTGAGCCAGGAGCTGAGCTATGGGAAGTCAGGGAGTCCGTTGGTGTACTATCAGTGGGAGAATGACTCTCTGTACATGAAAATGGAAGAGTTTTCCGGCAGCGTGACAATTTCTGGCAGTTACTCCTACGCTCCTCCTGTCTTCATGTTCTTAAGTGATGACCGCCGTATCGTCTTTTTCAATGGTAAGGTGCCTTACACGGTGCTGTCGGCTCGGGAAGGCGAAATCAGACTACTGGCGCCGACCACCAATCCGCGCGAGGCGATAGCGAGGGTCCTGGTGATGCGACAGCATAATAAGATAAATATGAACGCGCGTAAGCGTTGAGCCGAAGCCTGCTGCGGGCCCAGCCGGAAAATAATTTTTCAAAAAAAATGGTGAAAGCTTCTTGGCTTTCACTTTTTTTTCCTATCTTTGTAGTCCTAAAGCGAGAAGAGGGCTTATGCCTTGCCTTTTCCCCCTACTAAGACACGCCTATGGCAACAAAGAAGAAGACCAATCTCACCAAGGAGCTGAAGCACTATTTCGGCTTCGATAAGTTCAAGGGCGACCAGGAGGCCATCATCGAGAATGTGCTTGCCGGCCGCGACACCTTCGTGCTGATGCCCACCGGCGGCGGCAAGTCGCTGTGCTACCAGCTGCCGTCGCTGCTCATGGACGGCGTGGCCATCGTCATCTCGCCGCTCATCGCGCTGATGAAGAACCAGGTGGACTTCATAGCCCACCTGAGCGAGCAGGAAGGCACTGCCCACTTCCTGAACTCGTCGCTCAACAAGGCCGCCATAGACCAGGTGAAGGCCGACATACGCGAGGGCCGCACCAAGCTGCTCTACGTGGCGCCCGAGTCGCTCACGAAGGAGGAGAACGTGGAGTTTCTCAAGACGGTGAAGATATCGTTCTACGCCGTCGACGAGGCCCACTGCATCTCCGAGTGGGGCCACGACTTCCGCCCGGAGTACCGCCGCATCAGGCCCATCATCAGCGAGATAGGCGAGGCACCCGTCATTGCCCTTACGGCCACGGCCACCGACAAGGTGCGCACCGACATCAAGAAGAGCCTGGGCATCATGGACGCCATCGAGTTCAAGTCGTCGTTCAACCGCCCCAACCTCTACTACGAAGTGCGGCCCAAGACGAAGGACGTGGACAAGGACATCGTGAAGTTCATCAAGCAGCACACCGGCAAGAGCGGCATCATCTACTGCCTGTCGCGCAAGAAGGTGGAAGACCTGGCCGAGGTGCTGCGTGCCAACGACATCAAGGCGGCCGCCTACCACGCCGGGCTCGACTCGCCCACCCGCACACAGACGCAGGACGACTTCCTCATGGAGAAGATAGACGTCATCGTGGCCACCATCGCCTTCGGCATGGGCATCGACAAGCCCGACGTGCGCTTCGTCATACACTACGACATACCCAAGAGCCTCGAGGGCTACTACCAGGAGACCGGACGCGCCGGACGCGACGGCGGCGAGGGGCTCTGCATCGCCTTCTACAGCTACAAGGACCTGCAGAAGCTCGACAAGTTTATGGAGGGCAAGCCCGTGGCCGAGCAGGACATAGGCCGCCAGCTGCTACAGGAGACCGCAGCCTACGCCGAGACATCGGTGTGCCGCCGCAAGATGCTCCTGCACTACTTCGGCGAGACCTACGACAAGGACAACTGCCACAACTGCGACAACTGCCTGCACCCGCAGACGCAGATAGAGGCCGAGCAGCAGCTCGTGCTCGTGCTCAAGACCGTGCTCACCATCAAGGAGAACTTCCGCAGCGACTACGTCGTAGACTTCATCACCGGCAAGGAGTCGGAGGAGATACTCGCCCACAAGCACCACGAGCTCGAGGCGTTCGGCGCCGGCGAGGACGACGACCCGAAGATATGGAACCCCGTCATCCGGCAGGCGCTCATTGCCGGCTACCTGAAGAAAGACGTGGAGAACTACGGCCTGCTCAAGGTGACCAGTGCCGGACGGAAGTTTATCAAGTCGCCACACAGCTTCATGGTCGTAGAAGACCACGAGTTCAGCGACGACGACGAGGCCGGTGCACCCGAGGGAGGCACCAGCGCCCTCGACCCCACGCTCTCGGCCATGCTCCACGACCTGCGCCGCAAGTGGTCGCGCAAGCTCGAGCGACCCGCCTACGTCATCTTCCAGGACGTCAGCATAGAGCAGATGGCCACCGACTACCCCATGACGCTCGAAGAGCTGAAAAACATACAGGGCGTGGGCGACGGAAAGACACGCCAGCCCTACGCCAAGGAGTTCGTAGACCTCATCAAGCGCTACTGCAAGGAGAACGACATCACCCGACAGGCCGACCTGCGCGTGCGCACAAAGGCCAAGGACTCCATGCGCAAACTGAAGATACTGCAGAACATTGACCGCCGCATCGCCCTCGACGACATCGCCAACGCCCTGGGCATAGACTTCGACGAGCTGCTCGACGAGCTCGAGGGCATCGTGCTCTACAGCGGCAACAAGATCAACATAGACTACTTCCTCGACGACATCATGGACCCCGACGACGTGGCCGACATCTACGAGTTCTTCCGCAATCAGGAGAAAGACGACCTCGAGGCCGCCTACCGCGAGTTCGGCAACGACATCGACGAAAACGAGATACGCCTCGTGCGCATCAAGTTCATCAGCGACATGGCCAACTGACCCTGTCCCCCCCCACGGAAAAAGTGCCCGCATGCCAAGGCTTCACACTTGTGCAGGCGGGCACATCACGGAAAAACACAACGATACAAGATAACTATATTTGAGGCGGCAAGGCGTTAAATCGTATTAATTCGTCAATAAAATGATATAAAGAGAAGCCTTGAGTGCAGAAAAATGTGTATCTTTGCACGCAATAATTAAATAAGGTAACTTTTATGTCATCATTTATTGCCGACAAAATCGTGATGGACGGTCTCACTTTCGACGACGTCCTGCTCATTCCCGCTTATTCAGAAGTACTGCCGAAGACGGTGGAGTTGAAAACGCGCTTCTCGCGCAACATCGAGCTGAACGTGCCCTTCGTCACGGCCGCCATGGACACCGTGACCGAGAGCCAGATGGCCATCGCCATCGCCCGTGAGGGAGGCATCGGCGTGATACACAAAAACATGTCCATCGACGAGCAGGCACGCCAGGTGGCCATCGTCAAGCGTGCCGAGAACGGCATGATATACGATCCCGTCACCATTCAGCGCGGGTCCACCGTGCAGCAGGCGCTCAACATGATGGCCGAGTACCACATCGGCGGCATCCCCGTCGTCGACGAGGAGAACCATCTCGTGGGCATCGTCACCAACCGCGACCTGCGCTTCGAGCGCCGTCTGGACCGTCCCGTCGACGAAATCATGTCGAAGGACCACCTCGTCACCACCCACCAGCAGACCAACCTCTTCGACGCGGCACAGATACTGCAGGAGAACAAGATAGAGAAGCTTCCCGTGGTCGACAAGGAGGGACACCTCGTGGGACTCATTACCTATAAAGACATCACCAAGGCCAAGGACAAGCCCATGGCCTGCAAGGACGATAAGGGCCGCCTGCGCGTGGCTGCCGGCGTGGGTGTGACCACCGACACGCTCGACCGCATGCAGGCGCTCGTCAACGCCGGCGCCGACGCCATCGTCATCGACACCGCACACGGACACTCCAAGGGCGTCGTCGACAAGCTGCGCGAGGCCAAGGCGTCGTTCAGCAATATCGACATCGTCGTGGGCAACATAGCCACGGGCGACGCCGCACGCATGCTCGTGGACAACGGGGCCGACGCCGTCAAGGTGGGCATCGGTCCGGGCAGCATCTGCACCACACGCGTGGTGGCAGGCGTGGGCGTGCCACAGCTCAGCGCCGTCTACGACGTCTACTCCGCACTCAAGGGCACAGGCGTGCCACTCATCGCCGACGGAGGCCTGCGCTACTCCGGCGACATCGTCAAGGCTATAGCCGCAGGCGGCTCCTGCGTCATGATAGGATCGCTCGTGGCAGGTACGGAGGAGAGCCCGGGCGACACCATAATATATAATGGACGTAAGTTCAAGTCCTATCGCGGCATGGGCTCGCTCGAGGCCATGGAGCACGGCTCGAAAGACCGATACTTCCAGGCCGACACCAAGGACGTGAAGAAGCTGGTGCCCGAGGGCATCGCAGGACGCGTGCCATACAAAGGCACGGTGCAGGAGGTCATCTACCAGCTCGTCGGCGGCCTGCGCTCGGGCATGGGCTACTGCGGTGCTGCCGACATCGAGCAGCTGCACAATGCACGGTTCACACGCATCACCAACGCAGGCGTCATGGAGAGCCATCCCCACGACATCACCATCACCAGCGAAGCCCCCAACTACTCAAGACCAAACGACTAAACAACGCATCATGAAAAAGATAGTAAAGACAGCCGCCTTGCTACTCGCTGCTGTCCCCTATGCTGCGCTTTCTGCGCAGACCCAGCAGCAGACAGCCGACGACCCTGTCATCATGACCATCAACGGGCAGCCTGTGCTGCGCTCAGAGTTTGAATACTCCTACAACAAAAACAACTCCGAGGGCGTCATCGACAAGAAGAGCGTGGAGGAGTATGTCGACCTCTTCGTCAACTACAAGATGAAGGTATGTGCCGCCCTCGACGCCCGTCTCGACACGCTCACCTCGTTCAAGAACGAGTTTGCCCAGTATCGCGACCAGCAACTCCTGCCCGCCATGGTGACCGACGCCGACGTGGAGACCGAGGCCCACCGCATCTACGACGAGACGGTGCAGCGCATAGGCCCCGACGGGCTCATCCTCACCGCCCACATCCTCCTGCGCGTGCCACAGCAGGGCTCACAGGACGAGCTTGCGAAGGCGAAGGTGCGCATCGACTCTATATACAACGCACTCAAGGCGGGAGCCGACTTCGGCGAGCTGGCCACCAAGTGCTCGCAGGACCCGGGGTCGGCACAGCGCGGCGGACTGCTCGGCTATGCACAGCGCGGACAGTTTGTCAAGGAGTTTGAAGACGCTGCCTTCGCCCTGCGCGACAGCGGCGACATCTCGCCCGTCGTGCAGTCGCCATTCGGCTACCACATCATACAGCTGCGTGGACGCAAGCAGCTCGAGCCCTTTGAGTTCCACCACGACAATATCCTGCGCTTCATCGAGCAGCGCGGACTGCGCGACCGCATCGCCGAGCAAAAGGTGGACTCGCTCGTGAAGACGTCGGGAAAGACACGCGCTCAGTACATGGACGACCTGGCCGAGACGATGTCGGCTGGCGACATGGAACTGAAGAACCTCATACGCGAGTATCACGACGGACTGCTCTTCTTCGAGATCAGCAACCGCGAGGTGTGGGACAAGGCCGCCAAGGACGAGCAGGGACTGAAGACGTTCTTCAAGAAAAACAAGAAGAAGTATAATTGGGATGAGCCGCGCTTCAAGGGCATGGCCTACCATGTGAAGACAC
The DNA here is from genome assembly GCA_905234355.1 of uncultured Prevotella sp. Lineage (GTDB taxonomy): Bacteria > Bacteroidota > Bacteroidia > Bacteroidales > Bacteroidaceae > Prevotella. Next base: position 24,424 of record CAJOHP010000001.1, read on the forward strand.
AAGACGACGTGGCCGCCGTGCGCGATGCCGTGAAGAAACTGCCCTTCGACCAGTGGGCCGAGAAGCTGCGCACCACGTTCAATGCCGACAGCGTCATACGCATACGTGTGGAGAAGGGCATCTTCAAGCAGGGCGACAATGCCGTCGTGGACAGCATCATCTTCAAGAAGGACACCACCGTGACTCACCTGAAGGACTATCCCATCGACGCCGCCTACGGCAAGATACTCAAGAAAGGCCCCGAGGACTACACCGACGTGCGGCCGCTGGTCGTGCAGGACTATCAGGAGATGCTCGAGAAGCAGTGGGTCGAGGCGCTGCGCCGCAAGTATGCCTACAGCGTGAACAGGGACGTGTTGGACACCGTAAACAAGCACTGATATGACCGGAAGCAGATGGATGATAGCCCTGTCGTGTGTCGCTTGTCTGTCGGCATCCAGCCCTGTGCAGGCACAGAGTGTCGTCGACGAGGTCATCTGGGTCGTGGGCGACGAGCCCATCCTGCGTAGCGAAGTTGAGGTGTCGCGCATCCAGGCCGCCATGCAGGGCATACGCTGGAGTGGCGACCCCGACTGCATGATACCCGAAGACCTCGCCGTGCAGAAGCTCTTCCTCCATCAGGCCGCCATCGACAGTATAGAGGTGACCGAGTCGGAAATCAACTCGGAGATAGAGCAGCGCATAGACTATATGGTCTCGCAGATAGGCTCGCGCGAGAAACTTGAGGAGTACCGCAAGCAGAGCATCAGCCAGATACGGCAGTCCATGCACGACGACCTGCGCGACCAGATGCTCATACAGCGCATGAAGCAGAGCCTCGTCAAGGACATACAGGTGACTCCAGCCGAGGTGCGCCGATACTTCAAGGACATGTCGCCGGACAGCATACCCTATGTGCCCACCGAGGTCGAGGTGCAGATCATCACGCAGACACCACGCGTAGCTCCCGAGGAGATCAACCGCGTGAAGGACCAGCTGCGCAGCTACACCGACCGTGTGACGCGCGGTGAGACCACCTTCCAGACCTTGGCCCGACTCTACAGCCAGGACCCTGGCACGGCACGCAGTGGAGGCGAGCTCGACTACACTGGCCGCGCCACGCTCGACCCGGCATTTGCCAGCGTAGCCTTCAACCTCACCGACCCGAAGAAGATATCGAAGATTGTAGAGTCGGAGTTCGGATACCATATCATTCAGCTCGTCGACAAGCGTGGCGACAAGGTCAAGGTGCGTCACATCCTGCTCAAGCCTGAGGTGAGCGACTCTTCGGTCAGCGCCTCGCTGGCACGACTCGACAGCATCGCTGCCGACATAAGGGCGGCGAAGTTTACCTTCGAGGACGGAGCGTCCATCATCAGCGACGACAAGGACACACGCAACAACCGCGGACTCATGGCCAACCTCGTGGAGCGCGGCGGACAGCGCATGCAGACCTCGCGGTTCCAGCTGCAGGACCTGCCGTCGGAGATTGCCAGGGTGGTCGACACCATGCAGGTGGGACAGATCTCGGCCCCTTTCACCATGATCAACCAGCGCGGAAAGACCGTCTGTGTCATTGCCAAGCTGAAGAGCCGCACAGAGGGGCACAAGGCCATGATCACCGAAGACTTCCAGGTGATGAAGGACGTAGTGATGGCCAAGCGTCGGGAACAGGCTCTGCACGACTGGGTGGTGAAGAAGATACGCACCACTTACGTCTGGGTGAAGGACGAGTATCGCAACTGCAAGTATGAGTACGAAGGGTGGATACGCTAAAGCTGATAAATGAGAGATGATAAGTGAGAGATCGCTGAGAAGTAGTAACCATAGATAACTGCAGATAGAGGCTTGACACGAGACCATCATAACACAACAGTCAGCAACGGTCACAGAAGCGCCACCATGGTGCTTCTGTGCCTGCTTTGCTTCTCTGTGCTGTATGCTGCGACCGTGCCGCATCCCTCGCAGTCCCATCCCACTCAGTCTCAGTCTCAGTCCTCACCGGCTGCTCTGGCCATGATCGCTTCTGCTGCAAAGAAACAGCAGGCTGTGCGCCGGCGTAGGCCTGCCGGCTATCAGACACCCGACAAGAAGCGCGTCTACCTCATACACTCCGACGAGCTCAGCTACGACCGATGGCGAAACAACGGCGCTCAGGTGCTCAGAGGCCATGTGGAGTTTGAGCACGACGGCGCAAGGCTACTCTGCGACAGTGCCAACTATTTCGAGGACACCAACTCCTTCGAGGCTTTCGGACACGTGCGCATGTATCAGGGCGACACCCTCTCGCTCACCAGCGACTTCGGATTCTACGACGGCAACGACCAGATGATGCAGGCGCTGCAGAACGTGGTGCTGAAAAACCGACAGACCACACTCTACACCGACTCGCTCTACTACGACCGGCTATGGTCCATGGGCTACTTCCAGGAGGGAGGAAAGCTCGTCGACGGCACCACCACGCTCACCAGCGACTGGGGAGAGTATCATGCCGACACAAAGATGGCCGTGTTCTACTACGATGTACAGATGAAGGACAAGCGGTTCTTCCTCACCACCGACTCGCTCTACTACGACACACACGGGAAACTGGCACACATCGTCGGACCCAGCGACATCACCTCTGGCAAGAGCCATATCTACTCCGAGCTGGGCTACTACAGCACCGACACCGAGCAGGGACGGCTGCTCAACCGCTCTGTGCTCGACAACCAGGGACGCATACTCACCGGCGACAGCCTCTGGTACGATGGCAAGACAGGCATCAGCGAGGCTTTCTATGACATTGTCTATACTGACACCGTCAACAAGAACAAGCTCACCGGCAACTACGGCTACTACGAGGACTCCACAGGCTATGCCATGTGCACCGACAGTGCCATGACCATAGACTACTCGCAGCGCGACTCGCTCTACATGCATGCCGACACGTTCAAGGTCTTCACCTACAACATACGCACAGACTCCGTCTACCGCGTCATTCATGCGTATAATAAGGTGCGGGCCTATCGCTTGGACGTACAGGCTGTGTGCGACTCTCTCGTCTACAACTCGCAGGACTCCTGCATGACCATGTATCGCGACCCCATCGTGTGGAACCAGAACCAGCAGCTCGTGGGCGAGCAGATACAGGTGTTTATGAAGGACTCGGTCGTCGACCATGCACACGTCATCAACCAGGCCTTCTCCGTAGAGCAATTGCCACAAGAACAGATGTTCAATCAGGTGTCGTCGACAGAGATGTTTGCCTTCTTCGAGAAGGGACAGATGCACGAGGGACGCGCTAAGGACAACGTGCTCGTGGTCTACTATCCGGAAGACGAGTCCGACAGCTCCTATGTGGGACTGGTCTACATGGAGACCAGCGAGCTGCGCATGTTTATGGAGAACCGTAAGCTGCAGCGCATCTGGGCACCGAAGAGTGAGGGCAAGATGTATCCCATGTCGCAGATACCGCCGCAGAAGCGATTCCTCGAGGGCTTCAACTGGTTCGACTACATCCGCCCGCTGTCGAAAGAAGACATCTTCGTATGGCGCCCTAAGAAGCAAGGCACCGAGCTCAAGCCGCAGAAACGACGCGAAGCTCCAAAAATGAAGCTGCCTGGCCTCTCTTCTGAAGTACAAAAAGTCACAGAGGTCCCAGGAGCCTCAGAGGCCCCATTAGTCCCAGAGACCCCGGAAGTCCCGGAGACCCCAGCCACCCAGTCCGATGAAGAAGCCGCGTCCCTTTAGCCATAAGCCCATCTACATCGACAGCCGTCAGGAGCGCCTCGATGCCATCAGGCAACGTGCGCGCCATGAGCTCGGCCTGGACCGCGGCACCGATGCCTCCTGCGCGACGGCCGAGGCCCTGCATGCTGCCATGCGCACCACACGGCGCCACGACAGCGCGGCGCCCGTGAGCGCTCTTGCCTTGCCTGTGGCTGCCGTCATCTTACTTGTCCTATTGATAGCTTGGAGATTTCTGTTATGAGCGATGTCATACAGCTTTTGCCCGACAGCGTGGCCAATCAGATAGCCGCAGGCGAGGTGATACAGCGCCCCGCCTCGGTCATCAAGGAACTTGTGGAAAACTCGGTCGATGCCGGCGCCAAGAACATACAGGTGCTGGTGGTCGATGCGGGTCGCACCACCATACAGGTCATCGACGACGGCCGGGGCATGTCGGAGACCGACGCCCGGCTGGCCTTCGAGCGCCACGCCACATCGAAGATACGCAAGGCCGACGACCTCTTCGCACTCCACACCATGGGCTTCCGCGGCGAGGCGCTGCCCTCGATAGTGGCCGTGGCGCAGGTGGAGCTCACCGCACGCATGAGTGGCGACGAGCTGGGCACAAGGCTCCTCATGCAGGGCTCCCGACTCGTCTCGCAGGAGCCGGTGGCCTGTCCCGTGGGATGCAACTTCAAGGTGGAGAACCTTTTCTTCAACGTGCCCGCAAGACGGAAGTTCCTCAAGTCGAACACCACCGAGCTGGCCAATATCCTCACCGCCTTCGAGCGCATCGCACTGGTCTATCCCGACATCGCCTTCACCCTGCACAGCAACGGATCGGAACTGATGAACCTCAGGGCCGGGACGCTGCGACAGCGCATCGTCGACATCTTCGGCAAGAAGCTCAACCAGGAACTGCTGCCCGTAGAGGTCGACACGGCCATCTGCCGTATCAGCGGCTTTGTGGGAAAGCCTGAGTCGGCCAAGAAAAAAGGGGCACACAACTACTTCTTCGTCAACGGACGCTACATGCGCCATGCCTACTTCCACAAAGCCGTGGCCAGTGCCTACGACCGGCTTGTGCCGCAGGGCGAGCAGGTGCCCTATTTCATCTACTTCGATGTGAGCCCGGCCGACATCGACGTGAACATCCACCCCACGAAGACGGAGATAAAGTTTGAAAACGAGCAGAGCATCTGGCAGATACTCATGGCGGCCGTGAGAGACGCCATCGGTCGCTTCTGCGAGGTACCGTCCATCGACTTCGACACCGAGGGACGCCCCGACATCCCAGTGTTCGACCCTATGAACAATGCCGTCGAGATGCCCAAGGTGAGCTACAATCCCGCCTACAACCCCTTCCAGTCATCAGCCCGCCCAGCGCAGCACACGGCGCCCACCGACTGGCAGCAGCTCTACGAGGGAGCGCTGGCCACACCGGCCGACACCGAGACACCCGACCTGTTCGGACCGACCGACGAGCTGCCGGCCGCCACAGACAAGCACGCCGACCTCATCGCCGAGAAGTCGCCGGCGCACTATCAGTACAAGGGCCGCTACATCATGACCGCAGTGAAGTCGGGACTGATGATTATAGACCAGCAACGCGCCGACATCCGCATACGCTACGAGCGCTATATGGCACAGCTCTCCAGACAGACAGCCCGAACGCAGCGCCTGCTCTTCCCCGAGGTGCTACAGCTGCCGCCGTCGGACGCTGTGGTGCTACAGCGCATCATGCCCGACCTGCAGCACATGGGCTTCGAACTCAGCGACCTCGGGGGCACCAGCTATGCCGTGGCCGGCGTACCTGCCGAGCTCGACGGCATGGACCCCGTGACCCTTGTCAGACACATCGTGGCGGATGCCGCCGACAGCACACAAGGCACGGCCGAGGCACTGCACGCCGCGCTCGCCCTGAGCCTCGCACGCCATGCCGCCATACCGCAGGGACAGGTGCTCACCAATGAAGAGATGGAGCGCGTGGTCAACGAGCTCTTCGCTTGCTCCAACGTGAACTACACCCCAGACGGACGAGCCATACTCTGCATACTCGAGCAGCACGACATAGAGAAACTATTCGGGTAAATAGATATGTTCTTACTGCTGTGCACAGATGGCAAAACTGAAGAGGAAATGTGGCTTTATAGCCTTTTCTTCCCGTTTTTTTGATGTTTTTTGCACAAAATTCGTAATTTGTTACCCTTTTTTGTTGGAAGTATGAATTATTTTGTCTACTTTTGCAAGCAAATTCGGTATATAACGTTATTATCACTAAATAGTTTTTAAAAGTTATGAAGAAGTTTTTAATGATGCTGGCTTTGGCCGGCGTGTCTATGTCTGGTATGGCTCAGACAGGTGAAACTCCTGCAATGAAGTATAGCGTAGCTACCAACTCGTTCTGGAGCAACTGGTTCATTACTGCCGACATCTCCGGTTCGTCGTGGTATAGCAACGAAGAGCATGCCGACAAGGCCATTCGTGGCGACAAGAGCGGTCTTTTCGAGAGCTTCCGCACCAACCTCGGTGCATCGGTGAGCATTGGTAAGTGGTTCACTCCCGGTCTCGGTCTCCGCACAAAGGTCAACGGCATCTGGGGGCGCAGCGTGCTCACCAACGATGCATCGAAGAACGCCATGAAGTACTGGAACGCACAGGAGCAGGTGCTCTTCAATCTGAGCAACCTCTTCTGCGGCTACAACGAGACCCGCGTGTGGAACCTCATCCCCTATGTGGGTGTAGGCATCATGCGCAACTGCTCGCTCAATGAGTATGGTCACGGCTACAGCGCTGGTCTGATGAACACATGGAGACTCTCCAAGCACCTCGCTATCAACCTCGACCTGGGCTTCCAGCTCTCCGACGACGATCTCGACCACGTGAACGGCCCCGCCCTCACGCAGCACGATGCTTATGCCACCTCTATCCCTGCCACCGACCGCTACTTCACCGCTGAGGTCGGTCTGACCTTCAATCTCGGCAAGTCCACCTGGAGCAAGACTCCCGACGTGGATGCCATCAAGGCCCTCTCGCAGAGCCAGATCGACGCACTCAACGCTCAGCTCGCCGACGAGCAGGCCGAGAATGCCCGCCTGAAGAATCTGCTGGCCAACCAGCCGAAGGCAGAGACCAAGACCGTCACTGTCAAGGAGGTGGTGGCTACTCCCGTCTCGGTGTTCTTCAACCTGGGCAAGTCGCAGATTGCTTCGCGCAAGGACCTGCAGAACGTGCAGGAGCTGGCCAACGCTGCCAAGGACAAGGGCTGCAAGATTGTCGTCACCGGCTATGCTGACAGCAAGACTGGCAACGCCAACCTCAACCAGCGTCTGAGCGAGAAGCGTGCAGAGGCCGTCAAGAAGGAACTCGTGAAGATGGGTGTCAGCGAGAGCAACATTGAGACCGTCGCTGCTGGCGGCGTCGACACGCTCCGTCCTATCTCTTACAACCGTCGCGCTACTGTCGAGCTGAAGTAAGCTCGGCTACGGCAAAGACCACGCAACAGAACGGTTGCTGACAAGTCAGCGGCCGACGGGAAGCAATAAGCCCGTCGGCCGCTTTTTCTTTGCGTGCACGCCCTTTCGCCTTCTGCTATGTTTCGTGGGGTCTGTCATTGACACAGCAAGCCGCATCACACGGCAAAAGACACCGCGCGGCAGGAGGCACCGCACGGCAAACACACCCTACGGCGATTGCACCATCCGCCGTTTACCCCCTAAACGAGGGACGTCTACCCCCTAAACGAACATCCGCTACCCCCTGGCTACGCGATGGCATTCGAAGTAGTGAACGACTTTTTCAAGTAGACTCATTAATCAATATTCGTGAATAATTCGTGGCAAATTCGTGATAATTCGTGTTTTGAAAAAAAACAATTCATTACCATGAATAATTGAGGTTAGATGTTTCGGACAGGCTAGCCTGTCCCTACAGCGGGTGGCATGGCCAGTAACTGCGAAAATAGGACTACCCTGATTTCAAGTCCGGCTGAACGGAGCAGAAAACTCTTATTGTGTATAGTGGTAAAATATGTTAAACTTGTAGCGGCTGTAATAACTTATCCATAGAAAAATAGTAACTTTGCAGAGTTTTTATCGGTAAAGTTGCCATTAGTCTGCCAGGCTCAGTCTTTTGCAGATTGTTTGGAACACCGTTGCATAATGAGATAATAAGAGAAAGGAATTTAATCAAGTAATATTATACAAACTTCAAGGTATGAAAAAGCTTTTCAGAGCAGCTGCAGTCCTTATGATAGGACTCAGCACGAGCGCTATGTTCACAGCATGTCATAGCGGCAGTTCAGACACCACGCCCACTCCCGTCATTGTGGAGGAAGGTGACAACGGCGGTTTGGTAGACAGCGACCAGAACTACGAGATTGTCGCTGTGTCGAACGTGCGTCCCACGACGGTGTGGTTCAACGGGCAGGACGTGACCTCTAACTGTAGAATCACTGGCCCCGATGCTAATGGCAACTACACCATTGTCTACACCACCAATGTGCCTATGGGCAGCAACCCCGCCAACGGCACCCTGCAGATTGCCGCTGCCGGCTATCTGCCGCAGACCGCTCAGCTCGTCTTCGGCGACGAGAGCGCTATCACTCCGATCTTCTCGCTTGTGAAGGCCTCCACTGCTCAGGACATCACCGTCGACAATGCCGGTACCACACAGGGCGACGCTGTCGTGGAGAGCGACGAGCAGGATGAGGACGGCAATGCTGTGGCCACGATGGAGGTGCCCAACGGTACGACCACAAACAATGCTGACGGCTCTGCCGGTGACGGTGTGGGCTTCTCTATCACTGCCTATGTGCCCCCCACACAGACCGATGCCAACGTGGAGAAGATCCTGAATGCTATCGATGAGAACACTGCTGAGGCCGACAAACCCTCTGAGGCTAAGCCCGTGGACCTGCTGAACCCCGTGATGGCCGTGCGCTGCACGCCTGACGGCATGGTCTTCAAGAACAATCCTGTCACCATCCGCCTGGCCATCCCCGGTGCCAAGTCGGACTTTAAGTTCATCTGCACCAACAATGGCGAGCAGACTCCTGTGCGTCTGCAGGACGGCAAGGCTGTCATCACCGTGGAGCACTTCTCTGACTGGGTGTTCGACGCTGTCACCGAGATTACGAAGGTGCAGGTGGAGAAGGACAACCTGAAGGCTGGCTCCTACACCAACCGTGCTTCGTCGAACGTGAAGGTGCCCGTCAGCTACAACAAGAAGTCGGGCAACCAGATCATCTCCGACCTCTCGAGCCTCTCTGCCGATGAGCGCAACCTCATCGAGACTTTCCTGAAGGTACATCTGGGTGTGCTCACTCCTGTCACGCAGGCTAAGACGGCCAACATCACCGTGCACGGACTGGAGCGCGCTACCTATGCTATCCGTCAGACCTATAAGGACGTGACCTACCGCTTCGTGAAGGAGGGTACTGCACAGTCCATCGACGTGGTGGTGCGCCGCTATGGCGCTGTGCGCAACTACATCGAGCGCGTGGCTGTGTCGCCCATAGACGAGCACAACGGTGGCAGCAACTAATCGCACACACACCAATTAGCATAAATGCCATGTGCCCTCAGCGGCACATGGCATTTTTTTCATCCTTCACCACACGTTGGGTCTTTTTTTGCTCCGGAAATAGGCAAGATAACAGGAGAGGAGTCCTATTTAATATCTAAAACCCCGACTTTTAATATGTAAACACAGTGATTCTACGTATTAGAACGCGGTGTTTTAGATATTAAATGCTGGGGTTTTAGATATTAAATGGAGATGCTTTAGAAATGGACTAGAACGCAGCCCAATAACGTAAGACAAAAAAAGTCGGGCAAAATTTTGCAGTTAGAAAAAATCTTCGTACCTTTGCACCCGCTTAGCACGAAGCAGGGCGTTTAGCTCAGTTGGTTCAGAGCATCTGCCTTACAAGCAGAGGGTCGGCGGTTCGAATCCGTCAACGCCCACTACAACAGAGAAGCCGCAATTCCTGATAGTACGGGAGTTGCGGCATTTCTGTGTGTCTGTTTGACGTGCTACAGTGTGTCAGGGTGCTTCTATCTCGCGGCGGATGCTGTCGACGTCGAGTCCGACGATGCTGAGCAGCTCGATGACGCTGCCATGCTCCACAAACTCGTCGGGCAGTCCCATCCTGACGATGCGGGGCTGATAGCCATGGTCGCTCATCCATTCCAGGACAGCCGAACCGAGACCGCCGTTGCGCACGCCGTTCTCCACGGTGATGACCTTGCGGAAACGCTGACCCACCTCGTGGAGAATCCGCTCGTCGAGCGGCTTGAGGAAGCGCATGTCGTAGTGGGCGGCTCGCGTGCCTTCGGCCGCTATGGCCGCATTGTTGCCCACGGGTCCGATAGACAGTACGGCCACGTCGGTGCCCTCTTTCAGACAACGCCCGGTACCCACTTCCACGGCCTCGAGCGGACAGCGCCAATCGGCGATGACGCCGCGGCCGCGCGGATAGCGGATGACGAAGGGTCCGCGGTCGGGCTGCTGCGCAGTAAACATGAGCCGTCGCAGTTCGTGCTCGTCCATGGGCGAGCAGATGGTGAGGTGGGGGATGGGGCGCAGGTAGGCCAGATCGAAGGCACCATGGTGCGTGGGGCCGTCCTCGCCCACCAGTCCGGCACGGTCGAGGCAGAGCACTACGGGCAGCCGCAGGATGGCCACATCGTGGATGATGTTGTCGTAGGCACGCTGGGCAAAGGCAGAGTAGATGTTGCAGAATGGTAGCAGGCCGTCCTTGGCCATGCCGGCAGAGAAGGTGACGGCGTGCCCCTCGGCTATGCCTACGTCGAAGGTGCGCTCGGGCATCTGATCCATCATGATATTCATGGAGCAGCCTGTAGGCATGGCAGGGGTGACACCCACGATGCGCGGGTTCTGGCGGGCCAGCTCGAGGAGTGTCTCGCCAAAGACGTCCTGAAACTTTGGCGGCAGTCCCTCGGTGCTGCTTCTGATGAGCTGTCCTGTCACGGGGTCGAACTTGCCGGGGGCGTGCCAGATGGGTTTGTAGTCCTCGGCAGGGGCGTAGCCGTGACCCTTCTTGGTGTGCAGGTGTAGCAGCTTGGGACCTTTCATGTCTTTCAGCTGTCGGAAGATGCGTACGAGCTCCACGACGTTGTGCCCGTCGAAAGGGCCGAAGTAGCGTATGTTCATCCCCTCGAAGATGTTCTGCTGGTGCGAGAGGGCGCTCTTCAGCGCATTGTTCAGCCGGATGAGTCCGTTGCGGCGGTCGTCCTTGAGCATGCCCTTGGCTCGCAGCCATTGCGAGGCTTTGAAGCGTAGGCGGTTGTAGGTGGCGTTGGTGTCGAGCTGCAGGAGGTATTTCTCCATACCACCGACGGCGTGGTCGATGGACATGTCGTTGTCGTTGAGCACGATGAGCATGTCGTTGGGGCTCGACGACACGTTGTTCAGTCCCTCGAAGGCCAGCCCGCCGCTCATGGCGCCGTCGCCGATGACGGCCACCACCTTGCGTCTGGCTTCCCCGCGTTCGTTGTTGTCCAGCTGTGCCGCCACGGCCATGCCCAGGGCAGCCGAGATGCTGTTGGAGGCATGTCCGCAGATGAACGCGTCGTACTGGCTCTCTTCCGGTGAGGGGAAGGGCCTGATGCCGCCCAGCTTGCGGTTGGTGGCGAAGCGCTCTCGCCGGCCGGTGAGTATCTTGTGGCCGTAGGCCTGATGGCCCACGTCCCAGACGATGCGGTCATCGGGTGTGTTGAAGACATAGTGCAGTGCCACGGTAATCTCGACCACGCCCAGGCTGGAGGCGAGGTGGCCGGGATTGACCGAGAGCTCCTGCACGATGTCGTCGCGCAGCTCCTTACACAGCTGCGGCAGCTGCTCGACGTTCAGACGTCGCAGGTCGACAGGGGTGTGTATGCTGTTGAGTAGTTGCTGTTTGCTTTGTTCCTCCATGAGGGTGTTTCACATTTTGGCTACAAAGTTACAACAAATCGGGAATATGGCAAAGCGAAAACCGAAAATAATTAGTTCTTCAGCGAATAGGTGACGGTGGTGACGACGCGCAGCTTCTTGATGTGCGGGGTGTTTTCGTCGCGGTCGCCTATCTCAAACTGTCCCTGTCCGGCGGTCTGTATCTTGCCGAGCGACGACTCGCTGGCTTCGGCAAACTGCTCAGCGGTCTTCTGTGCGTTCTTGATGGCCTCGGCCATCATCTCCGGCTTCATCTGCTGGAAGGAGGCATAGCCGTAGTCTGGCACGCTGCTCTCCAGGGCCACGCCCTGCTTGAGCAGCTCGGCCTGGCGGAAGATGGCCTTGCGCACCTGCTCCACCTTCTTGGTCGACACGGTGATGTTGATGGTCACGATGTAGCGGAAGCTCTTCTGGTTGTCGCCCCACTCGCGTGCCTCCAGGTCGGTCACGGCGGGCGGGTTGACGGTGATTTCGCTCTCCTCAAGGCCGTTCTGCTTGAGGAAGGTCTTTATCTTCCCGGCGTGCACGTTGATGCTCTCGTAGAGCGTGGGCAGGTCGTTGCCGGTCTCCTTGCTGCTCAGGCTCCACGTCACCACGTCGGCTGGCACCTCGCGCTCGGCGAGACCCTTGACGGTGACCTGGCGGTCCTTGTTCACAAAATCGTCGATGCCCCACTTGATGGCACCGCCCAGCAGGCATAGGCCCAAAGCCATGATGGCTGATTCTTTGATGTAGTTCATAATGGTATTGTTTATGACATTGCGCCGCAAAGATACAAAAAATTTGTCATTGGCGGTGTGGAATCATGGTTAGAAATCGTTAAAAAAGGAGTCATGTCGTCGTATCCCGAAGCGTTGTCTCATCGTTCTGTGTCCCACGGTTCGAAGGGCAGCTCAAGTTCTACGTAGCGTGGCCGTGGCTTCTCGGGCGTGTCGGTCGTGGTGTGTCCCGACACGCCGAGGCCGAGCAGCCGGATGGGCTTTTCGGCAGAGTAGGGCACCTGTCGCATGAGCTGCTTGGCCAGGGGTAGCACGTCGGCCTTGGTGCGCAGCACGCTGCTGGTGGTGATGCTGCGCGTGATCTGCTGAAAGTCGGCGTACTTCACTTTCAGCGTGAGCGTGCACCCCTCGAAGGCGCTGCGGGCTATGCGCCGTTCCAGCTCTTCGGTGGTGTGGTAGAGTGCTATGGTGACGGCTGCCGGCGTGGCGATGTCGGTCTCGAAGGTCTGCTCGCAGCTCACCGACTTGCGCTCCCACTCGGCCACGACGGGACGGTTGTCGATGCCGCGTGCAAACTGATAGAACACCTGCCCCATCTTGCCGAACACTTCGGTGAGATGGTCGAGCGACACCCCTCGCAGGTCGCTGCCGGTGAAGATGCCCATGTGGTGCATGCGTCCAGCCGTCTTGCGCCCCACGCCCCAGATGCGCTCCACCCGCAGCTGGTCGATGAAGGCCTGGGCGCGGTCGGGGTGCACCACGCACAGGCCGTCGGGCTTGCGGTAGTCGCTCGCTATCTTGGCCAGAAACTTGCAGTAGCTCACGCCGGCCGAGGCTGTCAGGCCCGTTGCGGCCTTGATGCGCGCCTTGATCTCACGGGCCACGTCGACGGCCAGGGCTATGCCGTGCTTGTTGTGGGTCACGTCGAGGAACGCCTCGTCGAGCGAGAGCGGCTCCACCAGGTCGGTGTAGTCGAAGAATATCTGGCGTATCTGCATCGACACCTCTTTATATATGTGATAACGCGGCGCGACCACCACCAGTTGCGGGCAGAGGCGTTTGGCCGTGACTAGTGGCTGTGCCGAGTGCACACCAAAGCGGCGCGCCTCGTAGCTCGCCGTCGACACCACCGAGCGCGGCGCGTCGTAGGCCACGGCCACAGGCAGCCCCTGCAGCGCGGGGTTGTCGCGCTGCTCTACAGCCGCAAAAAACTGGTCCATGTCTACGTGCAAGATGCGTCGCTCAATGTTGTCCACAGGCTGCAAAATTACAACAAATGGACCTAATGTGGACTAAACGATGAGTTAATAATTGTTGGTTGTGTTAAATAAGCATAAACTTAGGCTGCGAGCGCGGGTGCGATGACAGTAGTTAGCCGAAATATTCGTACCTTTGCAGTCCGATTATTTGGGGAGAGACTTAGAATCCCCGCGGGCGTCGTGTAAATAGCGTCTGTCTTTGGCCGGACAGCGTGGTTTGTGAATCGGCGTTCACCTTTTAAATAATAAAGGGCTTGCCCAGCGCGGGCAGTCCTGAAGAGAAGAACTGTTTTTTAGTAAACCTATTATTAAGTAATGAACACTTTAAGCTACAAGACCGTCTCTGTGAACAAAGAGACAGCCAAAAAGGAGTGGGTCGTGATCGACGCTACCGATCAGGTGGTGGGCCGACTGGCTTCAAAGGTCGCCAAACTGATTCGTGGCAAGTATAAGCCCAGCTTTACTCCGCACGTGGACTGCGGCGACAACGTCATCATCATCAATGCTGCCAAGGTGAAGTTCACCGGCAAGAAAGAGACCGACAAGGTCTACACACGCTACACGGGCTATCCCGGTGGCCAGCGTTTCAATACTCCTGCCGAGCTGCGCAAGAAGCCCTTCGGCGTAGAGCGCATACTGAAGCACGCCGTCAAGGGCATGCTGCCCAAAGGCCCCCTCGGCCGCAGCCTGCTCAACAACCTCTACATCTATGACGGCACCGAGCACAAGCACGAGGCTCAGCAGCCCAAAGCTATCGACATAAACCAGTATAAGTAGGACTATTGACAAAGGATAAACGATTATGGAATATATCAACGCTATAGGTCGTCGCAAGAGCTCAGTGGCTCGCGTCTATCTGTCGGAGGGTACCGGCAAGATTACGATCAACAAGAAGGACTTAACCGAGTATTTTCCCTCTGCCATCCTGCAGTATGTGGTGAAGCAGCCGCTGAACCTCCTGGAGGTGGCTGAGAAGTACGATATCAAGGTCAACCTCGATGGTGGTGGCTTCACCGGACAGAGCCAGGCCCTGCGCCTCGCCATTGCCCGCGCACTGGTGAAAATCAATGCCGAGGACAAAAAGGCACTCAAGAGTCAGGGATTCCTCACCCGCGACAGCCGCGCCGTGGAGCGCAAGAAGCCGGGCCAGCCCAAGGCACGCCGCCGCTTCCAGTTCAGCAAGCGTTAATCAGGCTACAGGTCTTTTGACTACAGGTTTCTGGACTATAGACTTTAGACTTCAGACTTCAGTCATCGCAAACGGGCTCAGTGTGATGCGACAGTGTCGCAACCATCTCGCAAACCCGTCCTAAGCCCAATAGTCAAGACGCAGATGAACAGATAGTTTAGTATCTAAACGCTCAAGATTTCTGCTGCAAGGAGCCATCATCTTGGCAACGGAATGGTGCTCCCGAGACACGAGAACTACTTGAGGGCTGATTCTAACAAAAAAGAATTAAAAAAGAACGTAAACAAACAAAAGCATTTTCAGACAAAATGGCAAGAACAAATTTTGACATGCTCCTCCAGGCTGGCTGCCACTTCGGCCACCTGAAGCGTAAGTGGAACCCCGCCATGGCTCCCTACATCTACACTGAGCGCAATGGCATACACATCATCGACCTGCACAAGACCGTCGTGAAGATAGACGAGGCCGCCGAGGCACTGAAGAATATCGCCAAGCAGGGAAAGAAAATCCTCTTCGTAGGTACTAAAAAACAGACTAAGGAAGTGATTGCCGAGAAGGCAACCAGCATCAACATGCCCTACGTCATCGAGCGCTGGCCCGGTGGCATGCTCACCAACTTCCCCACCATCCGCAAGGCAGTGAAGAAGATGGCCAACATCGACAAGCTCATGAACGACGGCACCTTCGGCAATCTCTCGAAGCGTGAGCTCCTGCAGATCACCCGTCAGCGTGCCAAGCTCGAGAAGAACCTCGGTTCCATCGCCGACCTGACCCGCCTGCCCAGCGCACTCTTTGTCGTCGACGTGCTCAAGGAGAACATTGCTGTGAAGGAGGCCAACCGTCTGGGTATCCCCGTCTTCGGCATCGTCGACACCAACAGCGACCCGAAGGACATCGACTTCGTCATCCCCGCCAACGACGACGCCAAGGACTCCGTCGAGGTGATTCTCAACGCTTGCTGCGCCGCCATAGCCGAGGGCCTGGAGGAGCGCAAGGCTGAGAAGGCCGACGAGAAGGCTGCCGAGGCTCAGGCTGAGGCTGAGGCCGAGGAGAAGCGCGCCGCACGCCCCGCACGCAAGGAAGAGGCTGCACCCGCACAGGCTGAAGAGGCTGCTGCCGAGTAATTATCAACATCCCACTTATAATCAAAAGGAAAAATGGCTATTTCAATAGACGATATCAAGAAGCTTCGTGCCATGACCGGTGCCGGTCTGGCCGACGTGAAAAAGGCGCTTACCGAGGCCGAGGGCGACTTCGACCGTGCCAAGGAACTGCTGCGTGAGCGTGGCCTGGCCATCGCTGCCAAGCGCAGCGACCGCGAGACCTCCAACGGCTGTGTGCTCGTGAAGAAGGTGGACGGCTTTGCCGCCATGATTGCCGTGAAGTGCGAGACCGACTTCGTGGCCAACGGTGCCGACTTCATCGCCATGACGCAGAGCATCCTCGATGCCGCCGTGGCTGCTAAGTGCAAGACCATTGACGAGGTGAAGGAGCTCAGCATCGGCGGACAGAAGGCTCAGGACGTGGTGACACAGCGCTCCGGCATCACCGGCGAGAAGATGGAGCTCGACGGCTACCTCACCCTCGAGGGCGACAACGTCGAGGTCTACGACCACATGGGCAAGCACACGCTCTGCACCATGGTGCAGCTCAACAAGGAGAATCAGGACGCCGGCCACAAGCTCGCCATGCAGGTGGCTGCCATGAAGCCCGTGGCACTCTGCGCTGAGCAGGTGGACCAGAAGATTCTGGACGAGGAGTACAACACTGCCGTGGAGAAGACCAAGCTCGAGCAGGTAGAGAAGTATGTGGAGATGAAGCTCAAGAAGGCAGGACTGAATCCCAACCTCGTGGACAGCGAAGACCACATCGAGAGCAACATGGCCAAGGGATGGCTCACTCAGGAGCAGGCCGACGAGGCCCGCGCACTCAAGGAGAGCGCCAAGGCCGAGGGTGAGGCTCAGCTGAAGATGCAGATGATAGAGAACATCGCCAAGGGCCGCGTGCAGAAGTTCCTCAAGGAGAACTGCCTCGTCGACCAGGAGTTCCAGTTCGGCGACGGCGACAAGGCCACCGTCTCACAGTGGCTCAAGCAGCAGGACAAGGAGCTGCAGATCTGCGCTTTCCGCCGCTTCACCCTCGTGGCTGAGTAAGCATCTTTATTTCCTCTAAATAACACAATGAAGATAGCGAATAGCTGTCTTCATTGTGTTTTAATAAAATGATATTTCGCGCTGTAAGGACTACAGTGCGCGCTTTCAGATATAGAGATATGTCTCTCTGTCCTGTCTATGTCATCTCTATGGCGTCGATGTGCAGACGGAGCATGCCGGCAGGTACGCGCACATTGACGACGTCGCCCACCTTTCGTCCGAGCAGAGCCTGTGCGATAGGCGACTTAATAGATATTTTACCCGCGCGCAGGTCGGCCTCGTGGGGGCTGACGATGGTGTAGGCCATCTGTGCCTGTCGTGCCATGTTGGTCATGGTGACGCGGCAGAGCAGTCCGATGGTGTCGCTGCCCAGACGCGATGTGTCGATGACACGGGCGTGCTCGAGCACCCGCTGCTTGAAGCGTATGCGCCCGAGCAGACGGGCCTGCTCGCGCTTAGCGGCATGATATTCGAAGTTCTCGCTGAGGTCGCCTTTGTCGCGTGCCTCGCTGATGGCCTCGCGCACCTGGGGCAGCTCGACAAGCTCCAGCTGACGGAGCTCGGCCACGAGCTTGTCGTAGCCTTCTTGTGACATGTATTCCATGATAGTTCAGTAGCTATTATTTTGAAAGCGCGCATTCTGCTGTTGTGAATGCGCGCTTCCAGGTTGGGATCTCTGTATCGCTGTGATGTGGACAGTTGCTGATGGGCAGTTAGAACTCGGCTGATTTCGGCGTGCGCGGGAAGGGGATGACGTCGCGGATGTTCTGCATGCCGGTGACGAAGAGTATGAGCCGCTCGAATCCCAGTCCGAAGCCAGCGTGGGGACAAGAGCCCCAGCGGCGGGTGTCGATGTACCACCAGAGGTGGGTCATGTCCATGTCTCGGCGCTTGATTTCGGCCATGAGCTTGTCGTAGCTCTCCTCACGCACGGAGCCGCCGATGATTTCGCCTATCTGTGGGAACAGCACGTCGGTGCCCTGCATGGTGGGGCCGGGAGCGACGGCACCTTTATAGCCTACGCTGCCGCCGTCGGTGGTGTCCTGATTCTGCTTCATGTAGAACGACTTGAAGGCACGGGGATAGTCGGTCATGATGACGGGCTTCTTGAAGTGTTCCTCGACGAGGTAGCGCTCGTGCTCCGAGGCGAGGTCGTCGCCCCACTGGCAGGGGAACTCAAACTTCTTGCCGTTCTTGATGGCCTCCTGCAGGATGCGGATGCCCTCGGTGTAGGGCAGGCGCACGAAGGTTTCCTTGAGCACGCCTTCGAGGCGCTGGATGAGCGTCTTGTCGATCATCTGGTTGAGGAAGGCGAGGTCGTCCTGACAGTGGTCGAGCGCCCAGCGCACGCAGTACTTGATGAAGTCCTCTTCGAGGTCCATCAGTTCCTCCTGGTCGAGGAATGCCACCTCGGGTTCCACCATCCAGAACTCGGCCAGGTGTCGCGGCGTGTTAGAGTTCTCGGCACGGAACGTGGGGCCGAAGGTGTAGATGGCGCCCAATGCTGTGGCACCGAGCTCGCCCTCGAGCTGTCCGCTGACGGTCAGCGAGGTCTGCTCGCCGAAGAAGTCGTCGTCGTAGATGATTTTTCCCTCGGCGTCCTTCTTCAGGTCGTAGAGATTCTTCGTGGTGACTTGAAACATGTTGCCGGCTCCCTCGCAGTCGCTGGCGGTGATGAGCGGGGTATGGAAATAGTAGAAGCCGTGCTCGTGGAAGTAGGTGTGTATGGCCATGGCCATGTTGTGGCGTATGCGCATGACGGCACCGAAGGTGTTGGTGCGCAGACGCATGTGCGCATTCTTTCGCATCATCTCAAACGACTGGCCCTTTTTCTGCATGGGGTAGGTATTGTCGCAGAGGCCGTAGACCTCGATTTGCGAGGCCTGGATTTCGCTGCTCTGTCCGGCACCCTGGCTCTCGACCAGCGTACCCACGGCGCAGATACAGGCTCCGGTGGTGATCTGCTTCAGCAGTTCCTCATCAAACTTGGTGGGGTCGGCCACCACCTGAACGGTCTTAATGGTCGATCCGTCGTTCAACGCAATGAAGTCGACATTCTTGTTGCCACGGTGGGAGCGCACCCAGCCCTTGACGCAGACTTCCTTGCCGTATTCCGTGCTTTTCAGCACGTCGATTATCTTTGTTCTTTTCATTGTTTCTTTTGTCTTGTTGTTGTGGTGCTGCGCAGGTAGCGCAGTTTACGTGGCGCTATGCGGTGACGCTGTCGTTGCGCCGGTGAGGCTATTCGTAAGCACCCATGCGCAGGCGGTCTACCTCTTCCTCGGTGAGGTATCGCCAGTCGCCGCGCTTGAGGTTCTTCTTTGTGAGTCCGGCAAACTGCACACGGTCGAGCTTAGTGACCTTGTAGCCTAGGCTCTCGAAGATGCGTCGGACGATGCGGTTCTTGCCCGAGTGTATCTCGATGCCCACCTGCTTCTTGTCTATGGGGTCGGCATACTGCACGTCGTCGGCCTTTATCTCGCCGTCGTCGAGTATGACGCCCTCGGCAATGCGCTGCAGGTCGTGGGCGGTGACGTTGTGGTCGAGATAGACGTGGTATATCTTTTTCTTCAGATATTTCGGGTGTGTGAGCTTAGATGCCATGTCGCCGTCGTTGGTGAGCAGCAGCACGCCGGTGGTGTTGCGGTCCAGGCGTCCTACGGGGTAGATACGCTCCGGGCAGGCGTTTTTGACCAGGTCCATGACGGTCTTGCGCTGCTGTGGGTCGTCGCTGGTGGTAACGTAGTCCTTGGGTTTGTTGAGCAGCACATAGACCTTCTTCTCCAGTGTGACGGGGTCGTCGTGGAAGCGTATGTCGTCGTTGCGCAGCACCTTCGTTCCGAGCTCGGTGACCACCTGTCCGTTGACGGTGACGACACCGGCCTGTATGAACTCGTCGGCCTCCCTTCGGCTGCACACGCCTGCATTGGCGAGGAACTTGTTGAGTCGCACGGGCTCGTTGGGGTCGTAGTTCTGCTCCTTATACTCGATGCGCTTCTTCATGCTATACTTTGCATTGGGGTCGTAGTCGGCCGTATGCTTGCGGTATCCTCCGGGGCGCTGCTGCTGTCCGTAGGGTCGCTGCTGCTGTCCGTAGGGACGCTGCTGCTGTCCGTAGGGTCGCTGCTGATATCCTCCCTGCCGTGGCTGATATCCTCCGGGTCGCTGCTGATATCCTCCCTGTCTTGGCTGATATCCTCCGGGACGCTGCTGATATCCTCCCTGTCTTGGCTGATAGCCGCCGTCCTGCTGTCCGTACTGCTGTCGTGGCTGGTATCCCTGCTGCTCGCCGCCGTCCTGACTGTAGCGGGGGCGGTAGCCTCCCTGTCGTGGCTGGTAGCCTCCCTGTCGTGGCTGATAGCCGCCGCCGGCGTTGTTATAGTTGTTGCGTGGGCGATAGCCTCCCTGTCGCTGCGGTGCCTGGCTCTGCAGCCCTGTGCCGAAGCCTTCGGGACGGAAGCCGCCCTCGTCGTCGTTGTTTCTGTTGTAGCTGGGGCGGTCGTAGCCGCCGGCAGCACGCTGGCCGGTGTGTATGCGCGGACGTGGCGAGCGTCCTGCGGGTCTGTACTCTTTCTGGTAGCCCTCACGGCCACCGTCTTGCTGTTGCTCCTGCGAAGTCTGTTCTTCGTTCTTTTTCTCGTTCTCAAATTCCATGATGGTATCCTTTCTTGATGATGTTTGTTGATTGTGCCTTCACGGCATGTTTTTTGCGATTTTTCTAAAGTGACTGCTGTGTCAGGTCTAAAGTCCTACGTAGTTCCAGGGTGTGATGGCCATGAGTTCTTGCTTGACCTCTTCGCTCACGTCGAGTGTAGAGATGAATTGGTGAATGGTCTGCTCGGTCATCTTCTCGTTGGTGCGTGTGAGTGCCTTGAGTGCCTCGTAGGGGTTGGGGTAAGCCTCGCGTCTGAGTATGGTCTGTATGGCTTCAGCCACGACGGCCCATGTCTGCTCAAGGTCGCTGTGTATCTTCTCCTCGTTGAGTATGAGCTTTCGCAGTCCTTTGAGGGTGCTCTGGAAGGCGATGATGCTGTGTCCCATGGGCACGCCCACGTTGCGCAGCACGGTAGAGTCGGTGAGGTCGCGCTGCAGTCGGCTCACTGGCAGTTTCTGTGCCAGGAAGGCCAGGATGGCATTGGCCAAGCCCAGGTTGCCCTCGGAGTTTTCGTAGTCGATGGGGTTCACCTTGTGTGGCATGGCGCTCGACCCCACCTCTCCGGCCTTGATCTTCTGCTTGAAGTAGTCCATGGAGATATACATCCAGAAGTCGCGGTCGAGGTCGATGACGATGGTGTTGATGCGCCGCATGGCATCGAAGACGGCAGCGAGCCAGTCGTAGTTGGATATCTGTGTGGTGTACTGCTCTCGCTCGAGTCCGAGCTTGTCGCTGACAAACTGGTTGGCAAACTCTCTCCAGTCGTACTGTGGGAATGCCACGTGGTGAGCGTTCATGTTGCCTGTGGCTCCGCCAAACTTGGCGGTCAGCGGTGTGTCCTTCAGTGCGCGCAGTTGCTCTTCGAGTCGGTAGACGTAGACCATCACCTCCTTGCCCAGTCTGGTGGGCGAGGCCGGCTGTCCGTGTGTCTTGGCGAGCATGGGCACGTGCTTCCACTCCTCGGCATAGTCGTGGAGCTGCTCTATGAGCTCTTCGAGCAGTGGGTAGTAGACCTGCTCGAGTGCTTCTTTCACCGAAAGAGGAACGCTGGTGTTGTTGATATCCTGCGAGGTGAGCCCGAAGTGTATGAATTCTTTGTATGTGGAGAGGTCGTGCTGCAGGCCGTTTGTCGTGCTGGCAGCAGCGGTCAGGTTGTCGAATTGTTCCTTGATGAAGTATTCCACTGCCTTGACGTCGTGGTTGGTCACTCGCTCGATGTCCTTTACACGTTGTGCGTCGGCAGTTGTGAAGTTGCGGTAGATGTCGCGCAGCGGTTCGAAGAGCTGGTGGTCGAATGTGGCCAGCTGCGGCAATGGCAGTTCGCACAATGCTATGAAATACTCTATTTCTACTCTTACTCTGTAGCGCACCAGTGCATACTCAGAAAAATATTCTCCCAGTGCGTCTGTCTTATCCCTGTAGCGGCCGTCAATAGGCGAGACGGCCGTAAGCTTGCTCAGTTCCATTTTTTTTCTAAAGTGCCAGTCGTTTATTCGTTTGCGTGCGCAAAGGTACTAAATTTCCTTGAACTGCCCCATGAAAAGGGCAAAGTTTTTTTGTTGTCCTGCTGTTTTTTTTGATATTTAACAACTGCGGGGAAATAGGCGACACTCGGTGCCCGCGGTCATTTCTTTCTTTTGTCAGTTTTCTCGCCAGAAGGCACGTGTGAAGAGCACGAGCACGGTCAGGATTTCCAGTCGGCCTACGAGCATGAGGAATGAGCAGAGCCACTTCATGCTGTCGGAGAGGTCGGCCCACGACATCACGGGGCCTATGTTGGTGTCGAGTCCAGCTCCCACGCTGCTGATGAGGCTCAGTGCGATGGTGAAGGAGTTGGTGATGTCGAGGTCGCCAGCCACGACCATGACGGCTGCTGTGATGAAGAGCATGACGACATAGAGTGTGAAGAATGCCAGCAGCGACACCAGGTTCTGCTGGGGCACACTCTGCTCGCCCAGTTTCACGGGCAGCACGGCATTGGGGTGGAGTATGCGCCTGAACTCATTGCGCAGCACCTTGATGATCATGGCCACGCGCACGCACTTGAACCCTCCTGTGGTGCTGCCGGCGCAGGCTCCCATGAACATGAGCACGCCGAGGATGACCCACGTCAGGTGGGGCCAGTAGCCTGCGTTGGCGTTGGACAGTCCGGTGGTGGTGATGAACGACACCACCTGGAACAGTGCCGAGCGGAAGGCTGGCTCGTAGTTGTAGTGCATGCGTGTGATGAGCAGATACATGATCCACAGCGTGGCCACGGCAATGGCGGTGACATAGAGCCGGAACTCGGCGTTGCGCAGCACGGCGCCCAGCCGTCCCTTGAACATCAGTAAATATAATAAGGTGAAGTTGATGCCGGCCAGAAACTGGAACAGTATGCTCAGATACTCTATGGCGCTTGAGCTGAAGAAGAGGGTACTGCCGTTGTGTGTCGAGAATCCTCCCGTGGCCGTGGTCGACATGGCGTAGTTGACCGAGTCGAACCACTCCATGCCTGCTGCCCAGAAGCTCAGTGCACAAGCCACGGTGAGCATCATGTAGATGCTCCATATCCACTTGGCCGAGGTAGACAGCCTTGGATGCATCTTTGAGCGCATGGGGCCTGTGGCCTCGGCGGCAAACACCTTGACGTTGCCCCCCACAAACGAAGGCAGCACGGCTATGGTGAAGAAGACGATGCCCAGTCCGCCTATCCACTGCATGAGCGAGCGCCAGAAGAGCATGCTGTGCGGCAGTCGCTCCACGTCGTCGATGATGGTGGCCCCGGTGGTGGTAAATCCCGACATGGTCTCGAAGTAGGCGTCGGTCACGCTGGTGATGCTGCCGTGGATGAGGAAGGGGAACATGCCGAAGAATGAGAAGACTATCCATACGAGCGTGACCACGACGTAGGCGTCGCGCCGGCTCAGGGTGTTTTCGGCGTTGCGTCCCACCATGAGAAAGGTGAATGCACAGCCGTAGGTGAGCAGTGCCGACACGAGGAATGCCATCACGTCGTCCTCGTCGAAAGCCCATGCCATGGCCACGCAGCAGCCCATGAGGAATGCCTCGATGAAGAGCAGCGCCCCGATGATTTTTGATATGATGTGCCAGTTGATCATTGTCTCACCACAGTCCCGTCTTCTTGAAATACTTCTCCATCTTGCCCAGCTGGTGCTCGTGGCAGAAGACCATGACGGAGTCGCCTGCCTCTATCTGCGTGTTGCCGTTGACGAGCATGCCTTCGCCCCTTCTCACCAGTCCGCCGATGGCCACTCCGCTGGGCAGTCCGAGGGCCTTCACCGGTTTGCGTGTCACCTTGGAGTCGGGCGCGGCCACAAACTCGGCCACGTCGCTGTCGACCATCATCAGCGACCGCATGTTGCGCACGTCGGCCTTGAGCATCATCTGGAAGATGTGGCTGGCCGCCACTGTCTTCTTGTTGATGATGGTGCCGATGTCCAGGCTCTCGGCCATCGACACGTAGTCCAGGTTCTCCACCATGGCTACGGTCTTGCGCACGCCCAGCTTCTTTGCTGTGAGACAGGCCAGTATGTTGGTCTCGGCATTGCCGGTGAGTGCCACGAAGGCCTGTGTGTTCTTGATGCCCTCCTCCTGCAGCAGGGCCAGGTCGCGTCCGTCGCCGTGTATGACCATGGCGTCGCTCTGCGTGAGCAGCTGGTTGAGCCGTTCGCAGCGGTCGGCGTCGGCCTCGATGATTTTCACGTTCATATATTCGGGCATGGTGAGTGCTGCCCTCACGGCGGTCTTGCCGCCGCCCATGAAGATGACGTTGTGCACGTCTTCGTAGTGCTCTTTGCCCACTATCTTCCGTATGTAGGGTATGTATTCGCGTGTGGTCATGAAGTAGACCAGGTCGTGCAGCTCGAGCTGGTCCAAGCCGCTGGGTATGATGGTGTCCTCGCCGCGCTTGACGGCCACGACGAGATAGGGGTCGTCGGGTCCGCAGAGCTCGCGCAGGGGCTTGTTCAGTATCTCGGCCGTCTCGCGCAGCTTTACACCGAGCAGCACGAGTGCTCCCTCGTGCACGTCCCACCGCTGTCTCACCCAGGAGAGCTTCAGGCCGTTGATGATGTCGGCCGCGGCCAGCACCTCGGGGTAGACGAGCGAGTCTACGCCCAGGTTGCGGAAGAAGGGCTGGTTGTGCTCGTCCAGGTATTCGTAGTTGTCTATGCGTGCCACCGTCTTCTTCGCGCCTAGGGCATGGGCCAGCATGCAGGCCGTGATGTTGCGGCTCTCCTGGCGGGTCACGCCCACGAAGAGGTCGGCATCGCCCACGCCCGCCTCTTTCAGTGTGCGTATGCTCGTGGGCGAGTCGTTCACGGCCAGGATGTCGTATTTCGAGTCCATCCCGTTCAGACGGTCGCTGTCGTCGTCGATGAGCACGCAGTCATGGTTTTCGCGCGACAGCAGCTTCGACAGGTGGGTGCCTACGGCGCCGGCGCCGGCTATTACTATCTTCATTGCTAAAGAATATTCAAGGTGGGTTCTATTAATTCCCACGGTTTGTGTTGACATAGATGGGATATTAATAGAACCCACCTCAAGTTTTGCATTCGCTCTGACTTTGACGGGCAGAGGAGTAGGGGAGTAGGGCTGGAGGCCCGGTCTCCTGCTTAGTCGATGCAAAAATACAACAATTCTGCTAATCCCACAAATTTTTGTACTTTTTTTGCTCTGCTGCCGGCAAAATGCGGCTTGCACTGGCGACGGTCCGGGCGTGTGCGCCCTTTCGTCGTCCCGACTCGCTCTGTCGTAGAAAATAAAGTTAAAAAAACATCCAGTTGCATGTCTATATGGATGATTTTTACTATTTTTGCACTCTTAAATCCATACATTTATGTAAAAAGAATCGAAGCTATGACATTTTCTGAGCTTGTAACCCATCGCTACAGTTGCCGGGACTATCAGCCCCGTGCTGTGGAGAAAGAGAAACTGGACTATGTCCTGGAGTGTGTGCGTCTGGCCCCGTCGGCCGTCAACAGGCAGCCATGGCGTTTCCGCCTTGTCACGAGCGAGGCCGACAAGGCCAAGGTGCAGCAGTGCTATCACCGTGACTGGATAAGGACGGCGCCGATGTATGTCGTTGCCTCCGTGCTGCACGACGAGGAGTGGGTGCGCCGCGACGGCAAGCACCAT
Source organism: uncultured Prevotella sp. (assembly GCA_905234355.1). GTDB lineage: Bacteria > Bacteroidota > Bacteroidia > Bacteroidales > Bacteroidaceae > Prevotella. The sequence goes on from CAJOHP010000001.1 coordinate 50,184, forward strand.
GGCGACATCGACGTGGCCATTGCCGTGGAGCACCTGTGCCTGGCCGCCACCGAACAGGGGCTGGCCACCTGCTGGGTGTGCAACTTCGACGCTGCGCTGCTCCGGCAGCTCTTCGACTTGCCTGCCGGCGAGGAACCCACCGTCGTCATACCCCTGGGCTATGCCGCCGACGAGATGACCGAGAAGAAGCGCAAGGATGCGGCCGACATCGTCGTAGGCTGAGGACTACGGCTGTGTTACGAAGGATTTCATCGCGTGCAAAAAAACAATAATAACTTAATTTCTATGAAAAAAATTACACTGATGATGCTTGCCCTGCTCGCCGTCCTGACCGGCTTTGCACAGGGCAGCGACGAGAAGGAAGTGGTGCTGACCTGGCAGGCCAGCCAGATGGAGTGGACCAACAGTCAGACGGTGTCTGTCTTCAGCCTGGCCCCCGACCTGCAGGCCACGGCCGACAAGGCCGCAGGCAGCAACGCCCCCGCCTACTACGACAGCGGCACGGCCCTGCGTCTCTATGCAGGCAACACCCTCACCATCGCCGGCAAGGCCATCACCCGCATAGAGGTGGTGATGACCGGCAACGAGAAGCAGCAGCGTCTCGAGGGCGACGGCTATGCCGACGGCGTGTGGACCGGACAGAGCGACCAGGTGACCCTCACGGTGCCTGCCGGCAGTGGCAACCAGGCCCGCATACAGAAGCTTGTGGTGAGCTACACCTCGGCCTATGAGCCGGCCGACGTCGCCCGCGAGGTGCCCACCGAGCCCGTAGCGCTGCCCGAGGGCGCCGTGACACTGCCCTACACTCTCGAGGCATACGGCGAGGAGAGCACCGACGACGGACAGCAGGACTACAACGTGAAGCGCTCCGTGCAGGTCGTCTTCTACGGCAACGACGTCTACATACAGGGACTCTCCTACTTCTTCCCCGAGGCATGGGTCAAGGGGACTGTCAGCGGCACAAAAGCCGTCTTCAAGAGTCCGCAGCTCTATGGCACCGACGACGAGGGCTCCGTCTACTTCTGGGGCTACGACTGGGCCTCCGACCAGCAGCTCGACGTGGTCTTCGACTACGACCCAGACAAGCGCACCCTCACCACCTATACCAATATCCTGGAGAATGGCGACGCCCTTGAGCGCTATTGCTTCGACTACTTCTACTACACGCGCCTCTATCCCGGCGAGCCTGCCAGCACCGAGACGGTAGAGCTGCCCGAGGGCGTGCAGCCCGTGGAGTATCACTTCGCAGGCTATGAGAGCTACTACGAGCGCGACGAGGCATTCCCCGTGAACGTGGCCTTCGACGGCGCCGACGTCTACATCCAGGGACTCAGTCCCTCGGTGCCCGAGGCATGGGCCAAGGGCGTGCTGGCCGACGACGGCAACATCACCTTCAGCGCAGCCCAGTATCTCGGAGCCTACGAGACGCCGACGGGCCCGCTCGACATCTTCTTCAGCGGAGCCACCTTCAGCTACGATGCCCAGACAGGCATCATCTCCTGCCCCGACGGCTACACCACCGAGACCGACCAGATCGTATGGGACGAGTTCGCCCACTGTGTGCTCACTCCCGTCAGCACCGCGGCCGCCACGCCCGTAGCCCCTGCCATCAGCAGTCTCGACTACGATGAGTCCTTTGGCTACTACATCCATCTCGACATCCCGCTCGAGAGCACCGACGGCCGCTACCTGCAGTCCGACGGCATCGCCTATCAGCTCTTCTACGACCTGGGCGACGGCCAGGCCCGCCCCTACGTGCTCAGTAGCAGCGACTACGAAAACCTGCAGGCCGACATGAGCCTCGTGCCCTACAACTTCGACGACGACTGGGACGTCTATCGCGGCGGCGTCACGCTCTATCTCTACGGCGACGTGCCCAGCTGGCAGCGCATCGGTGTGCAGAGCGTCTACACCGCTGCAGGCGAGACCCATGCCAGCGCCATCGTCTGGGTCGACATGACCGCGCTCGGCATCGCCCCGACAGCCGCAACACAGACACCCGGCACACAGCGCTACGACCTGCAGGGACGACGCATCACAGGCAAGCCTGCCAAGGGACTCTACATCCAGAACGGACGGAAATACAGCGTGCGCTGAGGCGCCCCTTTCACCTAATATAGCATATTGACACAATGAGAAGAATCATTTCTATGCTTTGGGCGCTCACGGCCGCCATCGCCCTGCAGGCCCAGCAACTCGTGGAGGTGCCTGCCGATGCCGTGGTGGAGCAGTGGACCCTCACGTGCAACGAGTATGACCAGAACGGGCAGGCCAC
>CAJOHP010000002.1 GCA_905234355.1 uncultured Prevotella sp.
GGACAATTCTTATCAATTCTTTTCATGGGTAAATTCTCTAATTCTCTAATTCTTGATAGACAAAGACTTTACTTCCTTTATGGGGGTGGGAAAGTTCAGCTATTAATTCCCGCCTTAAAATGTCAACCGCACAGCACGGAATCAGAAGAGTTGGATAAAAAGACCTGCCCCCTAAGCGATGGCGTAGGGGGCAGGTGGAGTGTGTAGTATTTACGCGTTGACGCTCTCGTAAGGCATAAAACGACATCGTATGCTTACTCTCTGCGTCCGAAGATGCGCAGCAGATAGAGGAAGAGGTTGACGAAGTCAAGATAGAGGGACAGTGCTCCAAGCAGTGCCACCTTCTGTGCGGCCTCTCCTGCGTCGGGTGCTTGGATGAGCATCTCCTTGATTTTCTGCGAGTCGTATGCGGTAAGTCCCACGAACACGAGGACGCCGAGATAATTGAGTATCATGGTGAGTCCATCGCTCTTGAGGAAGATGTTGACCAACGTAGCAATGATTATGCCGATGAGGGCCATGAGGAGAATCTTTCCAATGGAGGTCAGATCAGTCTTGGTGAAATATCCGTAGGCCGCCATTGCAGCGAATGTACCTGCAGTGATAAGGAAGACAGACACGATGCTGGCAGAGGAATAGACCAAGAAGATGCTGGACAGTGTAGCTCCGTTGACGACGGAGTAGAGCACAAACATGAGTGTAGCGGCCGTGAGCGACAGCTTATCGATGGCCCATGACAGTGCGACGACGAGAGCGAGTTCGCCTATGAGCATGCCGAAGAGCACCGGCGGATTGCCATAGATGAGTGCGAGCACCGCAGGGCTCGTAGCGACATAATAAGCCGTTAGTGCAGTGATGAGCAGTGCGAGCGTCATCCAAAGATAGACTTTCCGCATGAGTAGAGGAAAGGCCATGGATGCCTGCACCTCATAGTCATAGCTGCTGGCCCCCCTCCGCTCGAAGTCGACTCCAGCCGGCTGATAGTTTCTGATTTCTTTTTGTTCCATACTTTAGCAGAATTAGTAAAACAATTTGAATACGGCGGCAAAGATACGAAAAAAGAAACAAACGTGTGCTTAAGATGGAAAAAATTAACTGCTGTGAATAATTTTTCACTTTTTCCCTCCAGGGAAGATTTCTTGAGATATCTCAGCGAAGAAATCGTGTTTAAGTATGGCCGACAACTGCGCGAGCAGCCTGACGTTCATATCATCGCGTTTGAAGATGTCGTAGACATTGGTTCGCTCACATGGTATCTGTTCAGACAGCCACTTAGCCGTGTGACCCTGTCTGAAGAGCACCTCTTTTACTCGTTCTCCTATTTTCATTTGTCAATTGTTTTAGATGGGATGATGAAATATCCCGGTTTAAGTTTTGTGCAAAATTACGCAAAAAACATGACACAGCAAAATGAGGAAACAGCGCAAAGTGAATATCAGGGCATTTGTGCGCCCCAAGCGGACAAAAATGCAGACAAGAGGGATTTTTTTGACGCGTCCAGCATCCAACAACAGTCAAGGCGTGCTCTATAGGTGGGTTCTATTAATTCCCACGGTTTCTGTTGGCATAGATGGGGTATTAATTCTGCCGAAGCAAATGACCAGGCCGCACCTTAATAAAATATAAAAAAGCTGCGTGACGTGCCATTATATCGTAAGAAAACACTATCTTTGCAATTAGCCCTTGGAGCACGGATGTCATTGTATCCCCACGAGCAACAACTCTAAAACAACGCAAAAGATGAAAATAGGACTATTTATTCCCTGCTATGTAGATGCTGTTTACCCCGAAGTGGGAGTATCTGCCTACAAGCTGCTCAGACACTTCGGCTTGGACGTGAGCTACCCTGTGGCTCAGACGTGCTGCGGCCAGCCGATGGCCAATGCCGGTTTTCAGCGTCTGTCGGAGCCACTGATAGAGAAGTTCGACCGTCTGTTCAGCGCCTACGACTATGTGGTGGCTCCCTCAGCCTCTTGTGCCGCCTTTGTGCGTGTGAATCATCCTGAGATTATGAAGGGCAAGCACGAGTGCGTGGCGTCGAGGAAGACAATGGACCTAGTGGAGTTTCTGCACGACGTGCTTTCGATAGACCGTCTGCCAGGTCATTTCGCCCACAAAGTGAGTCTGCACAACTCGTGCCACGGCGTGAGGGAATTGGGTCTGTCATCAGCTTCGGAGCTCCAGATACCGTCTTACAACAAGATAAAGGATCTGCTTCAGCTGAAGGCAGGTATCGAGGTGGTGGAACCCGAGCGCCGCGACGAGTGCTGCGGCTTTGGGGGCATGTTTGCTGTGGAAGAGACCGCTGTGTCGTGCCGCATGGGCAAGGACAAGGTGTCACGCCATATAGCCACGGGCGCAGAGTATGTGACTGGCCCCGACTCCTCTTGCCTGATGCATATGGCCGGCGTGGCTAAGCGTGAGGGCATGAACATCAAGTTTGTGCACGTGGCAGAGGTGCTGGCTGCAGGTGTGTGAAATCGAAGACAACCGACAACAAGAAAGCCATCAGAGAGAGAAGAATGAGCACGAAACACGCAGACCGGAGCAAGGAATATCTCCGCAATCCAGAGAAGATAAGCCGTCACGACCAGACCTTCTGGGGCGTGCGGGAGAAGCGCGACAGGATGGCGCAGGAACTGCCCGAATGGGAGGCCCTTCGCGAGCTGGCCAGCCAGATAAAGCGCCACACCGTAACCCATCTTGCCGACTACTTAGACGAGTTTTCCACCCGTCTGGAGGAGCGTGGTGTAGTGGTGCACTGGGCCCGAGACGCTCAAGAGTTCAACGAAATAGTGTTCGGCATCCTGGAGACACACAAGGTGCAGAAGCTGGTGAAGTCGAAGTCGATGCTGACTGAGGAGTGCGAGATGAACCCCTACCTCGAGTCACGCGGCATAGATGTGGTGGAGACCGACCTAGGCGAGCGCATCATCCAGCTGCTGGGTCAGAAGCCGAGCCACATCGTGATGCCCGCCATCCATCTGACGCGCGACGAAGTGGGAGCGCTGTTTGAGCGACTCGGCATCTCTCGGGAGGCAGGCAACCACGACCCAAGCTACCTTACTCGTTGCGCGCGCTATCATCTGCGCGATGAGTTTATGACAGCCGATGCAGGGATGACAGGCTGCAACTTCGGTGTGGCTCAGACAGGCGACGTGGTGGTATGCACCAACGAAGGCAACGCCGACATGTCGACGTCGATGCCCAAGTTGCACATCGTGGCGATGGGCATAGAGAAGATTGTGCCCGACTACGCCAGCCTGTCTGTGATGCACCGTCTGCTGGCCCGTTGCGGCACAGGCCAGCCCACGACAACGTTTACCTCCCATTTTGAGAAGGCTCGCCCTGGCGGAGAGATGCACGTGGTGCTGGTGGACAACGGGCGCAGCGAGATGCTCAGCAACGAGGAGCACTGGCAGACGCTGAAGTGCCTGCGCTGCGGTGCGTGCATGAACACATGTCCCGTGTACCGAAGGAGCACCGGCTACAGCTACAGCTACTTCATTCCCGGCCCGATAGGCATCAATCTGGGCATGCTGAAGTCTCCCGAGGCTCACCACGGCAACGTGTCGGCCTGCACACTGTGCCTGTCATGTTCCAACGTCTGCCCGGCCAAGGTGGACCTTGGCGAGCAGATCTACCGCTGGCGACAGCAGTTGGAAGCACTTGGCTATGAAAGCAGCGAGAAGAAGTGGATGTCGCGGGGGATGAGTGGTCTCTTTGGAAACACGGCAGTCTACCAGACTGCGCTTAAGTGCGCGCCCATACTGAACAGCATGCCTCGCTGGCTCCTATACAACAAGATGAACGCATGGGGTGAGGGTCACGAGATGATGACCTTCCCCAAGAAGTCGTTCCACGCCATGTGGAAGGACGGCGATATAGAGGACCTAACAAAAGAAACGCCCGCAAAGGGCGAGGAGAACAAGCGATGAAGAAAGAAGAACTACTGAAGACGCTGCGTCAGAACACCCGGCAGCAGTATGACCTGCCTCAGCTGGGCATAGCCGCCATCAGGTATGCCGACGTGGTGGGTCAGTTTGTAAAGACGAGCGAGGCCGTGGGCGGGCGGGTGAAGCGCATCAGCAAGAGCGACGATGTAAGTGCCGTGGTGCGCCGTCTCTATCCAGATGCCCAGGAGATAGCGAGCTCCATGCCACAGTTAAGCATAGCCACCAAGAACCCCGACACAGTAGGCGAGGCCCGCGAGCTGAACGGCACCGACGTGGCTGTGCTGCAAGGCGAGGTGGGCGTGGCCGAGAACGGTTGCGTATGGGTGCCTCAGACGATGAAGGAGAAGGCGGTGATGTTTATCTCGGAAGAACTGGTGATAGTACTGGATGCCGACCGCATCGTGTCGAACATGCATGAGGGGTATGAACGTATGAGCGTGCCTGAGCTGGGCTATGGTTGCTGGATCAGCGGTCCGTCGAAGACGGCCGACATCGAGCAGGCTCTGGTGATGGGGGCTCAGGCCGCAAGAGGGGTGACCGTGCTGGTGAGGGAGTAAGGAGGTGCTGCGCTGGTAGCGCAGCCTACTGGACGGACAGAGAAGGCATGTTGCGCTGGTAGCGCAGCCTACTGGACGGACAGAGAGCGAGCACCCTTCCGGCTACAGGGACCACTCATAGGTGTCGTAGCAAACGGTGCGCCCCCCATAGCCCTCCTTGTGAGCAATGAGTCCCTCGTTGAGGATGCGTCCGCCCTCTTCGTTGGACGTGCCGAAGTCGAGATAGGTGCAGTGGGGAAAATCGTGATACATGACCTGCTCGTAGATAGCCTCCATGGCTCCGCAGTGCTTACCCTCATCGTTGGTGGAACTGTACTGCCCGTGTAGCACATGTCCCATGACATAGAAGGTGATGCCGCCCACGATTTGCTGCCCGATGTAGGCATTGTACTGCACAATCTCTTTTTGGAATCGCGACTTGAGCAGCAGCATCTCCTCAATGGTGTGCACGGGTTTGGCAGCAAAGCGCTGCTCGAGGTTTTCCTCGAGCAAAGGCCAGAATGCAGCCAGGCTGTCGTCGGCACGGACTGTGACGCCGCTGTCGTGTGCCAGTCTGAGCCTGCGGCGATGGTCCTTTCGCCAAGGCAGGTTGCTTCGCAAGAAGATGACGGTGCCCGACATACGCCGTTCCAATCGTGGATGGCACTGCCAGAACATAGCATAGAGGTCTTCCTCAGCCGGCAGTCGATGATAGACCCAAGGCACGGGTTTATAGACCACAGAAGCAAAGCCTTCGGAGCGGAGATAGTCGTTGAGCTGGGCAAAAAGCGCCACCACGTCGGCTGTCGTCACGTCGTTGTTCATGACCAGTCCGCCGTAGGTCAGTCCGAGGTGTGTGCAGAACCGGTCAGCGTCGCGATGGGCAGGCATGACAGCAAAGAGGCTGTTGCCCTTGTAGAAGAGCAGCGAGTGGTCGTGGAAGCGGTCGGCATGATAGTCCATATAGCCGCGCTTGAAGAGGAAAGTGGCATTGCGGGCTGTATCGACATATCGGTCCCATACGGTCAGCAGCTCAGGTGTATATCGTCTTATCTGGAACATTGCACACTTTTGATAAACTCGTCGTAGTCATACCAATAGTCGCTCTCGTCGAAGGGGTCGCTGGCAAGGACGAGACAGACGGCCCCACTGGAGAAGTCGTCGAGCGTGCGCCAGACGGCCGTCTCGACGAGTAGTCCCTGGTAGGGATGGTTCAGATGGAAGGTCTCCCGTGTGCCCCTCCCGTTGTCGAGGGTGACGCTGAACGAGCCGCTTACGGCGATGATGAACTCGCGGCAGTGCTTATGGGCGTGCCCTCCCCTACTCTCGCCCGCAGGCACGTCGTAGGTCCAGTAGACACGCGACACCTTGAAAGGCACATGTCTGAACTCCTCGGCCACAGTGAGGTTGCCCCTGGGGTCGACGAGCTTTGGCAGATTGATGATTCTTCCTTCGTTTGTATTCATAGTCAATATTTTTTTCGATGCACTAAATGGCCTGCTTACTGCATAGCCTGTCCACATGCCTGAGCAGGAACCTGTCTATGCCCCAACTGACCGTGAGCACCACGGCAAGGCAAACAGCCAGTGCAACGGTATAATGTAGCGTGGGCAATCGCCGCAGCACAGCCGAGACGACCATGGGATGGAGCAGGAACACGGGCATACTGAGTGCTCCGAGCATCTGCATGGGCCTTGAGCCCAGCATTCGCGAGAGCCAGCCTCGCTCGTGAGCAAAGACAAAGATGAGGGGTATGAGTGCCACCCAGAAGAGTGGCGCATTTCGCCACTTGGCGTCGGCATGCGGATAAGCCAGGATGGCAGCTACGAGGAGGGCGACGACGAGCAGCTCGGCCCATGGCGGCGGAGCAGGGCACCGTCGGCTCCGGAAGAGCCGGGCCAGCATGATGCCCATAAAGAAGTCGGCCGAACGCACTATCGGGCTGACATAGAGCACATCGGTCACCCTGTCGTAAGGCACCACAGCATAAGCCACGGTGCACAGTGCCAAGACGAGGGCCAGCAGTGTCAGCGAGGCATGCCGGTAGAGCCAAGGGAACGCCATGTAGCAGAAGAGCATGCAGGAGAGAAACCACGACACGGCATTGCAGGAGAAGTAGACCTCGCGCAGTGGCACCCAGCTCTGCAAGAGCAGTGCATTGAGCACGACGGGCCACCCTATGGCAGCATGGCTAAGCAGCAGAAAAGCCAGCAGCGTGAGCCAGTGCAGCGGGAGCACCTTCAGCAGTCGGCGCCGCATGAAGGAGCCGAAGTCGAAAGTGCCCTGTTCTATCTTCGGTCCGTAGCCCAGCGTCAGTACAAAGCCGCTGAGCAGGAAGAAGAAAGCCACGCCACAATCGCCTCCGGCATCGAAGGGCATCAGCCCGCCGTAGGAGAAATGTGACATGAAGATCATCATCACGAAGACGAATCGCAGAGACTGCAACGTCGAGATCATCGTAGCGCCTTACTTTTTCATATACGGGTCGGTGCCGAGCACCGTGGCGGCAAGACGCTTTGCCTTGTCGCGCAGGGGGGTAGTGTCGGCATCGGCATCGCCATAGCAGAGCACGACACCCATGCGGCGCCCCTTGTGTGCCTCGGGCTTGCCGAATATGCGTATGCGTGTGCGGTCTTCCTTCAGCGCCTCCTCCAGATTGTAGGGCAGCAACGAGCGGTCGAGCGGCGTATTGGCCTCGACGGGCGAGAGGATGACGGCCGATGCTCCTGCATGCTCGAGGTGAATGCCTGCAATAGGCAGTCCGAGCACAGCGCGCAGATGGAGTTCAAACTCAGAGAGATTGGTGGTATGCCCCAATGTGACCATACCAGTGTCGTGCGGACGTGGCGACAGTTCGCTGAAGATGACCTCCCCTTGCTTCGTGAGGAAGAACTCCACGCCCCAGATGCCAGCGCCGGTGAGTGCGCGTGTCACCTTGTCGGCCATGGTCTGTGCCGTGTGGAGCGCCTCGTCGCTAATCTTGTAGGGCTGCCACGACTCACGGTAGTCGCCTCCCTTCTGCACATGTCCGATGGGCGGACAGAAGAGCGTGGGCCATCCGTGCTGCTGCGTGACGGTGAGCAGGGTGAACTCAGACTCAAAATCGATGAACTCCTCGATGATGACCTCCTTCACGTCACCTCGGGAGCCCTCCATGGCCTCGCTGTATGCCTGTTCCAGCTCATCATCGTTGTGCACATAGCTCTGACCGTGACCTGAGGACGACATCAGGGGCTTGACGACACAGGGGAATCCAATCTCGTCGGCAGCCCTGCGGAACTCGTCGAACGTCTTGGCGTAGAAATACCGTGCCGTGCGCAGTCCGAGCTCCTTGGAGGCGAGATCGCGTATGGCACGGCGGTTCATGGTGTAGTTGACGGCACGTGCCGACGGCACGACCTGTATGCCCTCCTCTTCAAACTGGAAGAGCCGCTCAGTGCGGATGGCCTCTATCTCGGGCACGATGATGTCGGGCTTATGCTTGCGCACGACAGCCTCGAGGGCATCGCCGTCGAGCATGTTAAACACTTCGCGCTCATCGGCCACCTGCATGGCAGGGGCATTGTCGTATCGGTCGCAAGCGATGACATATTGGCCGGCACGCATGGCGGCAATGACAAACTCCTTGCCCAGTTCACCTGAGCCTAATAAAAGTATCTTCTTCATCTCCAATTAAATTTTTTACCCAAATGATATTTTAACGATTGGAAGCCCATGAATTCCAATCTTCCCAGACAACTGACAGATTGAAACACGGTTTTCAATTCCTCATAATTACTATACATCGGTTCTTCCACACTTATCACGAGTCTGTCGTCCTTGACAAGCCACAGGGAATCCTCGTCTCTAGACCCTAACTGACCATTGGATTTTTCCGTCACATAATAGAATCCATCAAAATCGGATATGGCATAGTAATGAACATTAAAAGGCCAAAACGTACGTTTCACCTCCATCTGCCCACGCCATACTGTGATTTTCTTATATGGAAGAAGGAATACGAGAAGCAGACTGCCAAAGAGCAATACTTCAATTGCGCCTAATAAAACCATACCCCACCGTACCGGATTGCCATCAATCAGGTCTGAAAGAGAGGTTGCTACTCCAACAAACACTAAGAACAGCATAGAAACCAAGATACCATACAAACGTGACTTTTTATATTCAGATACAACTTCGGCATTGTCTCTTACAATGAAGCCTGACTTATCCTTAACCGCAATAGCTGCTTTTATCTCTTCAAAATTCAAGTATAAATTAGAGGCTATACTAACCTGCCGTTCTCCGTTCTTAATCAACCTGAGCACTTCGCCAGACTTACTATACTCGCTCTGAGCATAGTCAAACTCAGCAAAGCGATAGAACCGTTTCCAGAATGGCAACAGCAAGTTTTGTGTCTCCAACCCATCAGCAACAACAATGATGCGCTTTATGGAAGCCAGATAGAAAGCAGAAAAAAGTAAAGCAAATGCAATCCAAACAATTAACAAAGGCAAGATGGCACTCTTTAATAAGGGAACACCACATAAGGCAAGAACACCAAGTGCTATTTCAACAAGTGTCAGCCACACATACCTTTTATTTAATTGAGAGGTTACCATCTACTGACTAGCGGTTATTATACATCTTCTCGTAGTACTTCTGATAGTCACCTGATGTGACGTTGTCGAGCCACTCCTGGTTGTCGAGATACCAGCGCACGGTCTTCTCTATGCCCTCCTCAAACTGGAGCGAAGGCTCCCAGCCCAGTTCGCGCTGGAGCTTCGACGAGTCGATGGCATAGCGCAGGTCGTGGCCGGCACGGTCGGTGACATAGGTGATGAGGTCCATGTCCTCGCCCTCCTTGCGGCCGAGCAGGCGGTCGACGGTGCTGATGAGCACACGGATGATGTCGATGTTCTTCCACTCGTTGAATCCACCTATATTATATGTGTCAGCCGTCTTGCCCTTGTGGAAGATGAGGTCGATGGCCCGTGCATGATCCTCCACATAGAGCCAGTCGCGCACGTTCTCGCCCTTTCCGTAGACAGGCAGTGGCTTGCGATGGCGTATATTATTTATAAAAAGAGGTATAAGCTTCTCTGGAAACTGATAGGGCCCGTAGTTGTTGGAGCAGTTGGTCACGACGACGGGCATGCCGTAGGTGTCGTGGAAGGCGCGCACGAAGTGGTCGGACGATGCTTTCGAGGCCGAGTAGGGCGAGTGCGGCTGATACTTCGTGGTCTCGAGGAAGAACTTCTCTCCGTAGGCCAGATGATGCTCGGCCGAAGAGGCTGTTGTGGTGAACGGAGGCTTGATGCCCTCGGGGTGTGTCAGTTCGAGTGCACCGTAGACCTCGTCGGTGGAGATATGGTAGAAGCGCTTGCCTTCATACCGCTCGGGCAGCGACTCCCAGTAGAGCTTGGCTGCCTGAAGGAGCGAGAGGGTGCCCATGACATTGGTGCGTGCAAAGGTGAAGGGGTCCTTGATGGAACGGTCAACATGGCTCTCAGCAGCAAGGTGGATGATACCATCGACCTTCTTGTCCTGCATCAGCTGGTAGAAGGCATCGAAGTCGCAGATGTCCATCTTCACAAACTCATAGTTGGGCTTCTGCTCTATGTCCTTGAGATTGGCCAGGTTGCCAGCATAGGTCAGCTTGTCCAGGCAGATGATGTGATACTCTGGATACTTGTTTACAAACAGGCGCACGACATGGCTCCCAATGAAGCCGGCGCCACCGGTGATGACGATTGTTTTCATATCTCTTCGTTTTTATGCTTATTCTTTAGAAACAGTCCCACGACGAACATGGTGAGGAAAGCCACGCCAAACGTATTGGAGGCCGTCTGCCACGACTCCTCCAGTCCGAGTACGTAGCTCAGTAGCGTGCAGACCGCAGCTACTATGGTGCAGATGAGCAGTTCAGCGGCTATTTTCTTCATACCATCTGTTGTTTAGTGCGTCGACGGTCTTCGGCGCCCTTATTTTTCTGAGATACCACCACAGCACAGGCAGGGTGAAGAGGAATGCCGCGAAGTCGCTTGCCGGCATGGAGAACCAGACGCCGTCGAGCTGCCAGAACAGCGGGAACACGTATGCCATGGGGAGCAGCAGCAGCAACTGCCTGGACAGCGAGAGCCAGATGCTCACCTTCACCTTGCCGATGCTCTGGAAGAAGTTGGTGATGACGGCCTGCGACCCCACCACAGGAAAGACGAGCATGTCGATGCAGAGTCCGCGTTCAGCCATGTCGATGAGTGTGGCATCGGTAGTGAAGATGCGTGCTATCTGCCTGGCGAACAGCATGGTGACAGCCCATCCGGCCAGCAGTATGGCCGTGGCCACGGCAATGGCTAACCAAAGGCAGCGCAGCATGCGGTCGTACTTCCGGGCACCGAAGTTGTAGCCCACGATGGGCTGCATGCCCTGCGTCACGCCGATGACAAACATAAAGAACACCATGACCATGGAGTTGGCTATGCTGTAGGCCCCCACGGCCATGTCGCCGCCATAAGCCACAAACTGGTTGTTCATGAAGATGACGATGATGCACGACGTGGCGTTCATCAGGAAGGGTGAGATGCCTATGGCTATGATGTTGCGCACCAGTTCGGCTTTCAGCCGGTAGATGCCCCGCTTGAGGTGCAGCAGCTCGCTGGGATTGCTGAAGAGCCACATCTGCCAGCCGAGGGCCAGCGTCTGTGAGGCGACGGTGGCCAGCGCCGCACCGCGTATGCCCCAGCGGAACCACCAGACGAAGGCCACGACGAGCACGATGTTGCAAGCCACGGTGAAGAGCACTGAGTACATGGCGTGACGGGGCTTGCCCGAGGCACGCAGCACGGCGTTCATGCCGAAATACATGTGGGTGATCACGTTGCCCGCCAAGATGACCTGCATGAACTCCCGTGCATAGGGCAGCGTGACGTCGCTGGCACCAAAGAAACGCAGGATGGGGTCGAGGAAGACGAGACAGACAACCATGAAGGAAAAGCCGATGATGAGGTTGAGTGTCACGGTGTTGCCCAGCAGATGGCCCGCTGCGAGATAGTCGCGCTGGCCGAGCTTCACCGAGATGCACGTCGAGGCACCCACGCCCACAGCCGCGCCGAAGGCACCGCTCAGGTTCATGAAGGGAAAGGTGATGCCCAGGCCGGCAATGGCCTCAGGGCCTACCACCTGGCCTATGACCGACCGGTCGATAATATTGTAGAGCGACGAGGCCACCATCGCCACCATGGCAGGCAGCGCATACTGCCACAACAGGGTGCCTACAGGCCGCGTGCCCAGCTCAAGTGCCGCTTTCTTGTTGTCCATAATAAAAAGAATGTGCAAAGATAAGCATTTTCCACGACACCACCAAATTCTGCAACACAAAAGAGTCGGCACGGCACTTATCGAGGCACTTTTCGCTGTTGCCGTTTGGCCGTTTCAGAAAAAAGGCGTAACTTTGCGCCCTATATCACCGATAACAAAAAAACTATGCACCGCATACTACTCACCCTACTCACCCTGCTGACAGCCGTCTGTTGTCCTGCAGCGAAGATAAAATATCCCGGACCGAAGTCTTACATCTACCGCTACTACCTGCGCGACAAGCAGGACTGCGGCTACAGTGTCAGTCAGCCTTCCCGGTTCCTGTCGGCCAAAGCCATAGAGCGGCGCCGCAGGCAGCACCTGAAGGTCGACGTGAGCGACCTGCCCGTGAGCAAGAAATATCTGAGTCTCTTTCGCGAAAAGGGAGCCCAAGTGTTGGGCACCAGCCGGTGGAACAACACCGTCGTGGTGCGCTCTGCCGACTCATTGCTGCTGCAGCGCCTGGCCCAGCTGCCCTGCGTCAGTGAAGCCAGGATGGTGTGGCTGTCGCCCGACTCCATCGATGCGCCGGAAGACGTCAGGTGGAACGTCAGGGAGCAATTCCAACGGTGGGACTCCGTCCCCAACGACCCCTACGGCATGAGCCGGCCGCAGATAGAAGCACTCGGGGGCAACCGTCTGCACGAGATAGGGCTGAGGGGCGAGGGCGTGACCATTGCCGTGCTCGACGGCGGCTTTCAGAATGCCGACCGCATACCCTGCCTGCAGCACCTGCACCTGAACGGTGTCCACAACTTCGTGCCCGCCCCCGTCAGCACGGCCGGAAGCAATGCCACGCTCTGGGGCATCTACGACGGCATAGACCATGGCACAAAGGTGCTCTCGGTGCTCGCTGCCGATGCGCCCGAGGTGATGATGGGCACTGCCACCGCCGCCACCTACTGGCTGCTGCGCTGCGAAGACCCTCAGACGGAGCAGCCCGTCGAGGAAGACTACTGGGCCATGGCTGCCGAATGGGCCGACTCGGTAGGGGCCGACATCATCAGCTCGTCGCTCGGCTACAATGAGTACGACCACGACCTGGGGTCCTACCGCCTGCAGGACCTCGACGGACAGACCGCGCTCATCTCGCGCACGGCATCGATGCTGGCCAGAAAAGGCATCGTGCACTGCAACTCGGCAGGCAACTCAGGCATGTATGCCTGGAAAAAGATAGGCGTGCCCGCCGATGCACGCGACATCCTGTCAGTGGGGGCGCTCGACACGAAAGGCAAGATAGCCCCATTTTCCAGCGTAGGCCCGTCGCAAGACATGCGCGTGAAGCCCGACGTGGTGGCCTTAGGCGCGCCCACCACACTCGTCTCCGGCCGCGGACTGCTGGCCCGCGACATGGGCACGTCGTTCTCCACACCGCTCGTGGCCGGCCTCGTGGCTTGCCTCTGGCAGGGGCTGCCCGGCAAGACGGCTCTGGAAATCATGGAGCTGGTCAGGCAGAGCGCCACACTAAGCCAAGAGCCCGACAATGTCTATGGCTACGGCGTGCCCGACTTCTGGCAAGCCTACCTGAGAGGGCAATGACACGCACACACGAGCCTCTGCTTTCCCAAGAGCGAAGAGACACGAGCCAGACAGACGAAGCTATGAACAGATACAATAAAGGATTCAGCAACAGCCATCCCTCACTTTGGCAACACCTTGACGGCTCTTCCAGCTCGGCAGAGCCCGCTGGCTCCGACGGCGGCACGGCGCCTACGCTCAGCCTCTTTGAGCTGAACGGCCTGGTGCGACAGACCATCGAGCAGGTGCTCGACCGCGAGTACTGGGTAGAAGCCGAGCTCAGCGAATGCAGGGAGAACAATGGGCACTGCTACATGGAACTGGTGGAGAAAGACGCCCGGGGCAACACCCCCATAGCCCGTGCACAGGCTAAGTGCTGGCGAAGCACGTGGAGCATGGTGCGCCCACACTTCGAGCGCATCACCGGACAGCAGATGCACGCCGGCATGAAAGTGAAGCTGAAGGTCTACCCGCAGTTTCACGAGGCCTACGGATTCTCATGGATAGTGACCGACATCGACCCCACCTTCACCTTGGGCGACCTAGCCCGCCGCCGGCAGGAAATCGTCCGACAGCTGAAGGAAGAAGGCGTCTTCGACCTGCAGCGCGAGCTCCCACTGCCGCTCTTCTGCCAGCGCATAGCCGTCATCTCCGCACCGACGGCCGCCGGCTATGGCGACTTCACAGACGAGCTGCTACAGAACCCCTACGGACTGGCATTCGCCGTAAAACTCTTCCCCGCCGTGATGCAGGGTGAACAGGTGGAACAGAGCATCATCGACGCACTCAACCAGATATATGCGTCAGCCACCGGCGACGCCGGCGACACGCAGGCTTTCGACTGCGTGGTCATCATCCGCGGCGGCGGCAGCACAAGCGACCTCTCCGGCTTCGACACACTGGCCCTGGCAGAGAATGTGGCGCAGTTTCCCCTGCCCGTCATCACCGGTATAGGCCACGACCGCGACGAGAGCGTGCTCGACATGGTGAGCCACACCCGCGTAAAGACCCCTACAGCAGCCGCCGACTTTCTCATCGACCACCTGCGAGGCGTGCAGCAGCGCGTCGACAGCAGCGAGGAGCGGCTCCTGCACCACGTGCAGCAAGCCATGGAGATGGAGCGCATGCGCCTCGGCCGCCTTGCCGAACGCATCCCCCCGCTCTTCTCGCTCGTGAGCACACGGCAGCAGGCACGCCTAGACAGCCTGACACAGCAGCTCACCGCAGCCATCGACAACCAGTTGCAGCGGCAGCTCGCACTCTTGCCCATGTTCCACACCAGACTCGCGGCAGCCACGGCGAGGGTGATGCTCGAGCAGCAGCACCGACTACAGCTGCTCCAACAGCGCACCGCTTCGCTCGACCCCGCCATCCTGCTGCGCCGGGGCTACAGCATCACCCTGCACAACGGCAAGGCACTCACCGACAGCACCCTCATAGCCCCTGGCGACGAGATAGAGACACGCCTCAGCCAAGGCTCTCTCCGCTCTACCGTCACACTCACGGCAGTGCAGCCACCTGCTCCATGAGGCGGCACGCGGCACAACCCGACACGTAGGTTGCCACCATGTCGCAACCACCATCAGCAATCACATATAGTAACCACAAAAGAAGAATACACCTCCCCAACAATGAAATACGAAGAAGCACTGCAACAACTGGAGACCATCGTCAAGAAGATGGAGGCCGGCGAGTACGACATCGACCAGCTCTCCGAACAGCTGAAAGAAGCCCAGAAGCTCATCAAGCTCTGCCGCGACAAACTCACCAAGACCGACGCCGACATCAAAAAGATACTCGGCAAAGAGTAAGGCAAAAGGCCTTTTTGCTGACATACTGCTCAAATGACAGCTAAAAAATTTGGCAGATTCGCTTTTTTGCCGTAACTTTGCGCTATGAATCAGAAGAATAAGCGCGAACGCATCACTCCTGCAGAACGGAAAGAAGCCTACAAAGAGGTCAGTAAGTTTGTCCTTGACATCGCCAAACTGGTCTTTGCAGGTGTCATTCTGGCAAGCATCATGGATATGGATCTTGATAAGATTTATGTCTTCGTGATGGGCATCATCATTGTCATTGGGCTGACCATGCTGGGCGCATTTTTTTATTATGTTTCAATTAAAAAATACTGAATTATGGCATTCTTAGCAGTTTCTGGAATTATGACCTTATTCATTGCCGCGTTTGCACTATGGGTGGCCATCTATGAGCACAACCGCTCAAAGCGACTTGAACTGGAGCAACAATAATTACATCACAACCGATATGAAAAACCTAGATTGGGCAAACCTGTCCTTCGGCTACATGCCGACCGACTACAACGTCCGTTGCTACTATCGCGACGGCAAATGGGGCGAGATAGAAGTCTGCTCCGACGAGTACATCAAAATGCACATGGCCGCCACCTGCCTGCACTACGGGCAGGAGGCCTTCGAGGGCCTGAAGGCCTACCGCTGCCCCGACGGCAAGGTGAGGCTGTTCCGCGTGCGCGACAACGCCGAGCGCCTGCAGTCGACCTGCCGCGGCATCCTCATGCCCGAGGTGCCTACCGACCTGTTTGTCGAGATGGCAAAGAAGGTGGTGCGCCTCAACCAAGAGTGGATACCCACCTACGAGAGCGGCGCCACGCTCTACCTGCGCCCACTGCTCATCGGCACCAGCGCACAGGTGGGCGTGCACCCGTCGAAGGAGTACCTCTTCCTCATCTTCGTCACGCCAGTAGGCCCCTACTTCAAGGGCGGATTCGCCAGCAACCCCTACGTCATCGTGCGCGACCACGACCGCTCGGCACCACTCGGCACCGGATGCTACAAGGTGGGAGGCAACTACGCTGCCTCGCTCTTTGCCAACAACCAGGCTCACGAGAAAGGCTACGCATGCGAGTTCTACCTCGATGCCAAGGAGAAGAAATACATCGATGAGTGCGGCGCTGCCAACTTCTTTGGCATCAAGGACAACACCTACGTCACACCGAAGTCCACCTCCATCCTGCCCTCCATCACCAACCGCTCGCTCATGCAGGTGGCCGAAGACCTGGGGCTGAAGGTGGAGCGCCGTCCCATACCCGAGGAGGAGCTCGACACCTTCGAGGAGGCCGGTGCATGCGGCACGGCAGCCGTCATCAGCCCCATCAGCTACATCGACGACATGGAGACCGGCAAGCGCTACGACTTCGGACCCGAGCCCGGACCCATCTCGAAGAAGCTCTTCGACACACTGCGCGGCATACAGTATGGCACCATCGAGGACAAGCACGGATGGACTACCGTCGTCATAGAGTAAGACATCACATCAACAACAAAACCTAGCAAAAGCATCAACTATCATGGACACATCATCAGGCTACAAAGACCGCGCCCTCGAGTCGCTCAAGGGCGTATGGGACAGAGGCATCTCCGCTGTCATCATCTATTTCGCCATCACACAGATAGGCAGCACGCTGCTCACATTCATGGTCAGCGACGTCACAGCCTCCACTACCATCAGCGGCCTCTGGGAGCTGGCATGCCTGCCGCTGGCATGGGGCGTCAGCGTCTATTTCCTCCGCCTCGTCCGCGGTGAAGACCTGGCCTACGGCCGGCTCTTCGACGGCTACTCCGACATCGTGCGCATAATGGGCGTCTACATCCTCGCAGGACTGGCCATCGTCATCGGCACCATGCTGCTCATCGTGCCGGGCGTCATCGCCTGGCTCATGTTCTCACAAACCACGTTCATACTCAAAGACGACCCGCAGATAGGCGTCGTAGACAGCCTGAAGAAGAGCGCAGCCATGATGGACGGACACAAGATGGACTTCTTCCTGCTCTGTCTCAGCTTCATCGGATGGTTCCTGCTCGCCATCATCACCTTAGGACTGGGGTTGCTCTTCCTCATGCCTTACTTCTACGCCACCTGCGCCCACTTCTACGAAGACCTCAAGGCAGAACAGGCAGTATAACTCTAGTTTCGCAGGGGCATAGGAGTCTGCTTATTCTGCAGTTCGGACTGTTTTGCTATCCAGAGATTGCAAAAACCCCTTCCATTTACCCCCTAAACGAGCCCGCTCTACCCCCTAAATGACCCGCCGCTACCCCCTAGCCGAAGGTCGTTTAGGGGTAGAGCGGGCTCGTTTAGGGGGTAAAACAAAAGCAATGCATATCGGAAAACGTAACACTTTCATTTCCAACGATTTACAAAACACCATTTTTACCCACGAAATCCTGTGCCTGCGCATCCCTGTAGGGACGGGCTTTATGCCTGTCCGCCATAACCAGCAGATGGACGTTTTGACTTCGGGCAGACACAAATCTTGCCCACCTCTTTATTAATTAAACCAAAATTACCTGGCTTTTTTTGCTCATTCCGAAACTATTGCGTAACTTTGCAAGCTAAAAAGGACTACAAATGAGCAAAGGAAAACTGGCCAAGTTTGCCGACTTGGAAACCTACAGCAACGTATTCCAATACCCCTACAAGGCGATGGAAGCCCTGCCGGAGTTCGGCATGCGCGGGCACTGGCACGAGCAATACTTCCACAACACCCACCCCATCGTGCTCGAGCTGGGATGCGGCAAGGGCGAATACACCGTGGAGCTGGCGCGCAAGTACCCCGAAAAAAACTTCATCGGCGTCGACATCAAGGGTGCACGACTCTGGACAGGTGCCACACTGGCACTCAAGGAGAGCCTGACCAACGTGGCTTTCCTGCGCACCAACATCGAAATCATCGACCGCTTCTTCGGCCCTGCCGAGGTGCAGGAGCTGTGGCTCACCTTCAGCGACCCGCAGATGAAGAACCCGCGCAAGCGTCTCACCTCTACATTCTTCCTTGAGCGCTACCGCCACTTCCTCACCGACGGCGCACTGCTGCACCTGAAGACCGACAGTAACTTCCTCTTCACCTACACCACCTATGTGGTCGACAAAAACCACCTGCCCCTGCTACTCAAGACCGACGACCTCTACGCCGCCGCCAGCGCCGTGACCGCCGACTCGGCAGCCGACACACGCCACGACATACTGCAAGAGGCAGCCAGCATACAGACCTACTACGAGCAGATGTGGCTCGCACGCGGTCTCAGCATCCGCTACATGGTCTTCTGCCTGCCCCACGACGGCATCCTGCAGGAACCCGACATAGAGATAGCCCTCGACGACTACCGCAGCTACCACCGCACCAAGCGCAGCTCGCTCGAGACAAGCAAATAACACCACCCCAACACCTACAAAGGATGAAAAGAACACTCCTATCGCTACTCATCGCCGTCATGGCCACCACCGTATGGGCACAAGCGCAGCTCACCATCAGCGTCGACTCAGCCGGCACACTGGGCACGCAGCTCACAGAGGCCGTGCGATTTACCGTGGCCGCACTCAAGGTGAGCGGACCACTCAACGGAGCCGACATCAAGATACTGCAACAGATGGCCAGCAGGAGCAAGACACGCAAGGAAGGCGAAGAACTGCTCACCGAGCTCGACCTCTCGGAGGCCACCATCGTGGACAACAAAGGCGGATTCCGCACCCGACTCAACCAGCTGCCGCCCGCCATGTTTGCCAACTGCAAGGCACTAGAGACCGTAGCACTGCCCGACAGCATCACTGCCGTCAGCAAGAGCTGCTTCAGCGGGTGCACAGGACTGAAAGAGATCACCATACCCAGCCTGGTCACCACCATCGACGACTATGCCTTCAACGCCTGCAGCAGCCTCACCTCGCTGGAACTGCCACCGCTACTGCAGAAAATAGAAAACCATGCCTTCGACGGATGCTCATCGCTCACTGCCATCAGCATCCCCTCCGGCGTGACGCTCATCGACAACTATGCCTTCGCACGCTGCACCAACCTGGAGGACCTCATGCTCGACAGCTGCCATATCAGCGGCGTGAACAACTCCGTCTTTGCCGGATGCGAGCGTCTCTCACAGGTAGCACTGCCCCCCACGGTCCAGACCATAGGCAGCGAAGCCTTCAGCGCATGCAAGAGCCTGACCGACGTGTCCTTCCCCGAGACACTCAAAGAGATAGGACCCAACGCCTTCAGCGGCTGTGCCTCGCTCAGCAGCATCGCCCTCGGCAATGTGGGACGCATAGGCAACGAAGCCTTCATCGACTGCACTAGCCTGCAGAAAGCCAGCATCAGCACACTGGGACGTATAGGACATAGCACTTTCGAAAACTGCATCAGCCTCAGTGAGGCCACCATCGGCAGCGGCTTGCAGGACCTGCCCGACGACCTCTTCGCCGGATGCACCAGCCTGGCACACGTCAGCCTGCCCGCCACGACCAAGACCATGGGCGACAGGGTGTTCATACTGTGCAAGTCGCTCGAGACCATACAGCTGCCTGAGTCGCTCAGCAAGATGGGCGACCACGTCTTCGAAAACTGCGCCAGCCTGAAGACCATCACCATACCCAAACTGGTGAAACGCATAGGCAGCGACACCTTCGAAGGATGTCTCAGCCTCGACAGTGTCAGCATACTCGGATTCATAGAGCAGATAGAAGACGACATGTTCCGCTACTGCCGTTCGCTACGCACCATCAGCCTGCCCGTGTCGCTCAGCGAGATTGGCGACAATGCCTTCGAGCAGTGCTCACTGCTGGAAGAGGTTATCCTGCCCATTGCCGTAAAGAGCATCGGCGACAACGCCTTCGAGAAGTGCCTCACGCTGCAGACCGTCATCGTCCCCGCAGCATGCACAAGCATAGGCAGTGCCGCCTTCCGCGAGTGCAGCGGACTGAAGCGCGTGGAGCTGCCTGCCGCGCTCAAGAAGGTGGGAGGAAACGCCTTCAACAAGTGCGTATCCCTCACCGACATCGTGTGCTACGCCCCCAACCCGCCCGCGCTCAACCACAGCACCTTCAAGGGCGTGCCACTCGACGCATGCCGCGTCACTGTGCCACGGGGGTGTCGCAGCACTTATCAGAAGAACAAGTCGTGGAACAAGTTTCCCCACGTGATGGAACTGAGATAGGACACTGCGCCCGCAACGCCCGCGACAATACGAGAAGACAACAAAACAGCATAGCTACATGACACTATACCCCAAACTCATTATGGACGCGCTGGCCACCGTGGTGTATGCCGGCACGAAGAAAAACCTGGTGGAGAGCGGCATGGTGGCCGACACGCCCACCGTGGCACCGCTACATCCTGCCCAAGAAGGAAAGAACTGGAAGGTAGGCGTGGTGCTGGAGTTTCCGCGCGACACCGACCCTTTCCTGAAGTCGACCGTCAAGGCTGCTGAAGCAGCCATCAAGTATCATTGCGGACAGGACATCGAGGTGACCATCGTCACCGAGTACAAGTCGAAGCCACGCCCCGAGCCCGACAAGCTGCTGCCCGGCGTCAAGAACATCGTGGCCGTGAGCTCAGGAAAGGGCGGCGTGGGCAAGAGCACCGTGGCTGCCAACCTGGCCATCGCTCTGGCACGGCTGGGCTACAGCGTAGGACTGCTCGATGCCGACATCTTCGGGCCATCGGTGCCCAAGATGCTGCACATCGAGGACGCACGGCCCTATGCCGTCCACGTGGACGGGCGCGACCTCATCGAGCCCGTAGAGCAATACGGGGTGAAGACGCTCAGCATAGGCTTCTTCGTCTCGCCCGACACAGCCACACTGTGGCGCGGCGGCATGGCGAGCAACGCACTCAAGCAGCTCATTGCCGACGCCGACTGGGGCGAGCTGGACTATCTCATCCTCGACACGCCGCCGGGTACAAGCGACATACACCTCACACTGCTGCAGACGCTCGCCATCACGGGCGCCGTCATCGTCTCCACACCGCAGCAGGTGGCCCTGGCCGACGCACGCAAGGGCATCGATATGTATCGCAACGAAAAGGTGGCCGTGCCCATCCTCGGACTGGTGGAGAACATGGCATGGTTTACCCCCGCCGAGCTACCCGACAACCGCTACTACATCTTCGGACGCGAGGGGTGCAAGCAGCTGGCACAGCAGATGCAGGTCCCGCTGCTGGCACAGATACCGCTCGTGCAGAGCATCTGCGAGAGTGGCGACGAAGGCATGCCGGCCGCCACACGCACAGACACCATGACGGGACAGGCGTTCATCTCGCTGGCACAGGCCGTCGTCACCGTCGTCAACCGCCGCAACCGCGAACTGCCCAAGACGAAAATCGTAAGGACAACCAAAGGATAAGGCTGCCGGACGCTGGGGCGAAGACCACAGATGCGCCCACCCGCCTGCACCGCCTCGTGCTGCTCTGGCGCGGCATGGAGCTCGCCGTGGCCGAAGAAATATAGGGACGGGCAAAAAGCCCGTCCCTATGTCATTCCGGCCTGCAGGGCCGGCGTCTCATCTTTTCCAAGTAGCGTGCTGTCGACTTATTTCTTCACCTTATAGAGACGGAACGACATGGCGGGCACTTCGTCGGCTATCACCGTCTGCTTGCCACCGGCCTTGCACAGCAGGGTGCCCCGCTGCGGCACAATCTTCTCCGGCTGGTCGAGTGTGTTCTCGTCGTCCATGGAGCCGCTGTGGCTCAGGGTGATGGTCTCGGCGGTGCGCTCGCCCTTCATGCCTGCGAGGTTGATGGCAATGGGCTGCGACTGCTTCGAGGTGTTGACCACCTTGACGAGCACCTCGCCCGTTGTCTTGTCGAAGACCGACGAGGCGAAGAGTCCGTCCTGCCCGTCCTGTCCGGCCACGGGCTTGCCGCCCATGGTGAGCTGCAGGACATTGGTGCCTTTGTTCTGGGCATAGAGCTGCTGCACGTAGTAGCTCACGGACTTAAACATACGCAGGTTGTCGTACCATATCATGTCGGGACGCCACTGCCATCCGTCGACGTGGGCGAAGAGCGGTGCATAGGTGGCCATCTCGACAATGTCGGCATTACGCTCCAGTCCGGTCATGAAGGCGGCCTCGTAGAGCGACGTCTCGTAGTGGTTCCACTTCTTCCCGCGTCCGTGGCAGGCGTATTCGCCGGCAAAGACCTTCGGGCCCTTGCGCGAGTAGCTGTCGTAGCGCATGGCGCCGCAGTTGCCGTAGCGCTCCTTGGCCTCGGGGGTGGCGAGAAACCATGCCTCGGGGCGGTAGAAGTGCTCGTCGACGAGGTCGGCCTTCTGCTCGCGCATGGCCTGCCAGCCCTTGTCAAACATCTTGCCCTCGCTGTCAGGACCGCTCGTCCCCACTATCTTGATGTTGGGATACTGCTTGCGCATGGCTTCGACGAAGGGCTTCAGGCGCTCGAAGTAAGGGGTGTCCCACTGCTCGTTGCCTATGCCCAGATACTTCATGTTGAAGGGAGCGGGATGACCCATGTCGGCACGCACCTTGCCCCACTTGGAGTCGGCAGGTCCGTTGGCAAACTCGACGAGGTCGAGACAGTCCTGTATGAACGACTGTAGCTCGTCCATCTTGGCGTGAGCCTCTGGCCCGTTCTGGAACTGGCAAGCCAGGCCGACGCTGAGCACGGGCAGCGGCTCGGCACCGATGTCCTCGCAGAGCTGGAAGAACTCATAGAAGCCCAAGCCGTAGGACTGGTAGTAGTCGGCATAATAGCGATAGTCGAAGGTGTCCTCCCAGCGGTTGCGGTTGGTGGGACGGTTCTCCACGGGTCCCACGCTGTTCTTCCACTGGTAGCGTGTGTCGAGCGTGGTGCCCTCGACGATGCATCCGCCGGGAAAGCGGAAGACGCCGGGCTTCACATCGGCCAGGGCCTGTGCCAGGTCGCGGCGCAGGCCGTTCTCGCGGCCCTTATAGGTGTCTTTTGGGAAGAGGGAGATGTGCTCCAGACAGACGGGGTTGCGGCTGCTGAGGAAGATGCGCAGCTGTGCCTTCGGCTCGGTCTTGGTGGCCTTGAGCGTCAGCTCATACTTCTTCCACTCGCCCGAGCCGACCTTGAGCTTCTGCTGCACAAACTCCTGGTGCTCGTCCATGGTGTTCTCGTTGATGAGCTGCACGCGTATCTCCGACTCGCCCTGGGGCGCCTTGGCCCATACGGTGAAGCGGTACTCCTTGCCCTGCTCCACGCCTATGCCGAAGTATCCCTCGTTCTGCAGTCCGGTGCGGCGCTCGCGGTGGCCGGGGTCGCTCAGCACGACGTAGTGCGGACAGCGCTCGAAAGGACCGTCCTGCCGCAGTGCCACGTTGCCGAAGACGCGCCACCCCATGTAGGGCTGGGCAAACTCAAACGAGCGGTTCTTCACCAGTTCGCCATACAGGCCGCCGTCGGCAGCAAAATTGATGTCTTCAAAAAACAGGCCATACATCGTGGGCGATACCTGAGCACCCAGTTTCTTGGTGTTCAGGTCCATCACGTGCTGGGCCGATGCCCCCAGAGAGGCAGCCAGTGCAAGTGCACAGGAGAGGTGTTTCAGTCTCATTGTCTCTTTTTAGTAAGTTGTCTTTAGTTATTACTGGTTTGCTGTCAATTCTGCAAAATTAGTTAAAAAGTTTCACCAGGACAAGTTTTTCTCGCAGAAAAGCATTACTTTTGTATCAATTTAACGAAATCACAATTGTTGAACCATAAATACCTCAACGACATGAAGACCATATTGGTAGCAGAAGACAACGACAGCAACTACATCCTGATGACTTACATCCTGAAGCGCGACTACCTTTACAAGCGCGCCAAGAATGGCGCCGAGGCAGTGGAGATGGTGAGTGCCGGCGGCATCGACCTAGTGCTCATGGACATCAAGATGCCGGTGATGGACGGGCTGGAGGCCACAAAGAAGATAAAGGAGCAGCACCCCGCGCTGCCTGTGGTGGCGCTGACGGCCAACGCCTTCGACAGCGACCGCACGCTGGCGCTCAACATTGGGTGCGACGACTTCCTCTCGAAGCCAGTGAGCAGCGAGAAGTGCCTGAAGACCATAGAGAAGTTCATCGGGAAGTAGCCGTACACAGACCAAGGAGACGGCCTGTACTGCCGGGGTGCACACTTTTCTCCTGGTTTTATCTAAATTTTTGCTGAAGTTTTCGGAAATAGGCTGTTCAGAATTGTCATCACAAACAGCATTCCGACTGCTGTAGGGACTCGGACAGGCATAAAGCCCGTCCCTACACCTTTTCCGTCCCCGTCCTTCCACGTGTCTGTGCCACCCGCTGTAGGGACGGGCTTTATGCCTGTCCGAAACAAAACGTCCATCTGCCGGATGGTTCTACAAAGATTTCGTGTGGGATAATTACAGACCCCACCCCCGTCTACTCCCTTCAAGGGGACGGGGGTGGGGTCTGGACTCGGCTTTGCCGCTTCGCTTGCCGAAGAACTTATCAACACAAAAACGTAGGACCAAAAACAATTGGGTACATGATATTGAACAACCTACTTGTGAAATGCGTTCTTTCCCACGACGGCCAGGACAATCAGCAGCAACAGGGCAAGCGAGACGTAGGCCACGGTCTCTGTGGTGTCTACCGAGCGAGGCTTGAAGGTCAGCTCCACCTTATGGCGTCCGGCAGGCATCTGGAGGGCACGCAGCACATAGTCTGCCCGGCCCAGCTCTGCCTCCTGTCCGTCGATGGTGGCAGTCCAGCCGGGATAGTATATCTCAGAGAACACCACCACGCCGCCAGCCGTGCTCTCCACGGTGTAGACCAGGTGGTTGGGCTCGTAGCTCTCTATCGTGGCCACGCTTGTGCTGTCCTGCTGTCGTGCCTCGCCGAGCACCTGGCTGAATCGCTTGTCGGCCACGGCCACATGGCGCAGGTCGGTATGGCTCAGACCGTCTATCTCCTGATTGGCATTGTCCACATAGCGCACCTGGTCTACAAACCACGCATTGCCGTAGGTGTAGGGGTTCTGCAGGGGCACGGTCTGTCCGCCCTGCAGTGGCAGGATGAAGTAGCGCGTGTTGAGCATGTTGAGCACCGGATAGATGCTGTCGCCGCTCACCTGGGTCATGTCGCCCCCGGCATCGGCGATGGCCTGCATGGCAGCCTGCATCTCGGGTGCGATGTGGGCATCGATGAGCTCCTGATAGCGGCGCAGCTTGGCTGCATGATAGCCGCCGACGGACTTATGGTAGTAGCTCGTCTCGTTCTCGTTGAAGGTGTTCGACGCCAGGTTCAGCACGCGGTAGTCCAGCTGCGTGTCGGCCAGTATCAGTTCGTCGGCCTGTGTCTTGGGCTGAGCCATCTCGCGCTCGGCCTTGGGCACAAACATGGAGTCGTTCAGGTAGCGCTTGTTCACCTGCCACAGGTCGAGCAGGCAGAGCACCACGAGCATGGCCACCATGGGCAGCGCCTTCAGCTTGCGGGCCTTATAGAGCAGCATGAGCAGTGTCCCCACGAGGATGATGGCAAACGACCGCCAGCAGTCCTGCGTGAAGACGGCCTTGCGCATCTCTTCAAGGTTAGCCAGCAGTGGGGCGGCCTGGTCGGCGGGCCACTGGCTGAAGGCCTGCTGCTCGTATTCTGACACGAAGCCGAAGAACAGCGAGGGCATCAGTGCAAAGAGCAGGCAGAAGCCGGCGGTGAGGGCGAAGGAGACCAGCAGGTACTTAGGGGGTATGGGGCTACGGGGCTGCGAAGCGGCGGGGTCGGCCTCGTCACGACTGTAGGCGGCCATCCACTCCCTGAGGGCCAGCATGGCCAGCAGGGGGATGGTGAACTCGGCGATGACCAGTATGGACGACACCGTGCGGAACTTGGCATACATCGGCACATAGTCGAGGAACAGGTCGGTCAGCCCCATGAAGTTCTTTCCCCATGAGAGCATGATGCTCAGCACGGTGGCCACGAGCAGTGCCCACTTCATGGGTCCTCTCACGATGAAGAGGCCGAGGATGAAGAGGAACATGACGAAGGCGCCCACATAGACGGGACCGCTCGTCATGGGCTGGTCGCCCCAGTACTGCTGCAGCTGCTGGTAGATGGGCAGATACTGGTTGTCGGCATGCTGCATGGCCGTCTTGCTCTGTGTGAGCGGCACCGAGGCACCGCCCTTGGTGTTGGGCACGAGCAGGGTCCACGTCTCGCCGATGCCATACGACCACTGTGTGATGTAGTCGCGGTCCAGTCCGCTCGACGTCTGGTTCTGCGCGTCGGCCTTGACCAGTTCGCTCTTGCCGCGCATGGTCTCCTGGGAGTACTGCCACGTGTGGTAGAGGTTGGAGAGATTGACCGCCACGCCGAGCAGGCCGCCGAGCAGGCATGCGCCTGTGGCCTTGAGGAAGTGGGCGGCACGCCCCTCGCGGAAAGCCTCGACGGCATAGGCCACCACCATGCAGAGGATGATGAAGAGGTAGTAATAGGTCATCTGCACGTGGTTGGCGTGTATCTCCAGTGCGGTGAAGATGCCCGTGACGGCAATGCCCCAGAGATAGCGTCCGCGGTAGGCCAGCACGATGCCGGCTATCATGGGCGGCAGGTAGGCCAGGGCCATCACCTTCCACAGATGGCCGGCAGCGATGATGATGAGGAAATAGGTGCTGAAGGCCCAGAGCACCGACCCCAGCGCTGCCAGATGCCAGCGGAAGTCGAAGGCACGCAGCAGGATATAGAAGCCCAGCAGATAGGCAAACAGATACCACACGTTCTCCGGCAGCCATAGGTGGTAGGCATCCTCGACAGCCGACAGTGTGGCCGTGCTGTCGTAGGAGGGCGACAGCTGGTAGGTGGGCATGCCCGAGAAGAGGGCATTGGTCCAGCGGGTACGCTCGCCAGTGCGCTGATAGTACTCCGAGGCCTCCTGACCGGCTCCCACACCGGCCGACGAGTCGTGGCGGAACAGGATGCGCCCCTCTATGTCGGCGGGAAAGAAATAGGCAAAGGCCACGACAACGAAAAACAATACTGCCAGCACATCGGGCAGCACTTTCTTAATCTGGGTCATAATAGCTTGCAAGTTATTTTTGTTTCGTGGGTGCAAAGGTACAAAAAAAACGCCATTCGATGCCTATATATACATAATAATTTGTAACTTTGCACGCAAAAACGACATGAAGATAGGTATTATCGTAGCTATGGACAAGGAGCTGCAGCAGCTGCAGCAGCTTTTCTGCAGTGCCGACGTGCAGGTCAGGAAGTGCGGCATCGGCAAGGTGAATGCCGCCCTGGGCGCCCAGCGCATGATCAGTGAGTTTGGTCCCGACGTCATCATCTCTACCGGCTGTGCCGGCGGCAACGGCGACGACATCCAGGTGCAGGACGTGGTGGTGGGCGCCGAGGTGTGCTATCACGACGTGTACTGCGGCCGGGCCGTCGACGACACGACAATCTATGGCCAGGTGCAGGGGTTGCCCGCCCGCTATGAGGCCGACCCGTGGCTGCTCCAAAAGGCGCGCGGCATAGCAGATTGCGACGTGCCCATACACCCAGGGCTCATCGTCACCGGCGACTGGTTTGTGGATTCCAAGGACAAGATGCGCGAGATTATCGGCCACTTCCCTGAGGCCAAGGCCGTCGATATGGAGTCGTGTGCCATCGCACAGGTATGCTATATTTACAAGGTGCCGTTCATCTCCTTCCGCGTCATCAGCGACATTCCACTTCGCGACACTGACGCCTCGCAGTACCACAACTTCTGGGACACTGTTGCTGAGCACTCTTTCCAGGTCACAAAGACCTTCATCGAGAGCCTGTGATTGTGAATTGTGAATTATGAATTGTGCATTGTGAATTATGAATTGTAAATTATGGAAGTCATACAAAGTTTCACCATCGACCACACCCATCTGAAGCCGGGTATCCATGTCTCACGCGAGGACAAGGGCTTCACCACTTTCGACCTGCGCATCACCGAGCCCAACAAGGAGCCCGCCGTTGCCCCCGCCGCCATACACAGCCTCGAGCACCTGATGGCCACCTGGTTCCGCAACTCCGAGGTGAAGGAGGATGTCGTCTATGTAGGTCCGATGGGCTGTCTCACGGGTATGTATATCATCATGAGAGACAACGGGCCATCAAACACCTACACCGTTGAGGACATGCGCCGCCTCACCATCGAGTGCCTACAGTGGATACTCACACAGGACGAGGTGCCAGCCACCCGCCCTGAGGCCTGCGGCAACTACCTGCTGCACGACCTGCCAATGTGCAAATGGGAATGTGCCCGCTATCTCGACCGCCTGCAGAACGATTTCCACTGCGAGTACACAACACTACAGATTACGCTCGACGACGGACGCGCTTTCGCAGATGCATAAGCCCAATCATTAATCCCCAGCCATCGGGCTGGGGATTAATGATATCCTATCCTCGCTGTATAGAGGCTTTCTTGCGCTGGTCGTGGTCGAGAATCACCTTGCGCATACGCATCGACTTCGGTGTCACCTCCACCAGTTCGTCCTGCTTGATATACTCCAGGCACTCCTCCAGACTCATCACCGTCTTGGGGATGATACGCGCCTTGTCGTCAGTACCCGAGGCACGCACGTTGGTGAGCTGCTTGGCCTTGCACACGTTGATGACGAGGTCGTTGTCGTGCACATGCTCGCCGACCACCTGCCCCATGTAGACGTCTTCACCCGGATCGATGAAGAACTTGCCGCGGTCCTGCAGTTTGTCTATGGCATAGGCATAGGCCGTGCCGGTCTCCAGGGCAATCATCGAGCCGTTCTGCCGCCGCTCTATCTCGCCCTTGTAGGGCTGGTACTCCTTGAAGCGGTGGGCCATGATAGCCTCGCCCTGCGAGGCGGTGAGCACGTTGGTGCGCAGGCCTATGATGCCGCGCGAGGGTATCTCGAACTCGATGTTCGTGCGCTCGCCCTGGCTCTCCATCGAGGTCATCTCGCCCTTGCGGCGCGTCACCATGTCTATCATCTTCGAGGCAAACTCCTCGGGCACGTTGATGGTGAGCTCCTCGATGGGCTCACACCTCACGCCGTCCACCTCTTTATATATTACCTGGGGCTGTCCCACCTGCAGCTCGTAGCCCTCGCGACGCATGGTCTCGATGAGCACGGAGAGGTGGAGCACGCCTCGGCCGGAGACGACCCACTTGTCGGTAGCGTCTTCAAACGGCTCCACACGCAGGGCGAGGTTTTTTTCCAGCTCGCGCTCCAGGCGGTCGTTGATGTGGCGTGAGGTGACAAACTTGCCCTCCTTGCCGAAGAAGGGCGAGTCGTTGATGGTGAAGAGCATCGACATGGTGGGCTCGTCGATGGCGATGGGCGGCAGCGGCTCGGGCTGCTCCAGGTCGCAGATGGTGTCGCCTATCTCAAACTTGTCCAGGCCGATGACGGCACAGATGTCGCCACACTCCACGCGGTCGGTGCGGTGGTGGCCCATGCCGTCGAAGGTGTGTAGCTCCTTTATCTTCGTCTTCTCCTGCGAGCCGTCGCGGTGGCAGATGGTGATCTGCTGGCCGTCGGCCAGACTGCCGCGGTGCACGCGCCCCACGGCGATGCGGCCGGTGTAGCTCGAGAAGTCGAGTGAGGTGATGAGCATCTGCGGCGTGCCCTCGTTCTGCTGCGGGGCAGGTATCACCTCGAGTATCTTGTCGAGCAGGTAGGTGATGTCGCCCGTGGGCTTGGCGTAGTCCTCGCCCATCCATCCGTTCTTGGCCGAGCCGTAGACCACGGGGAAGTCGAGCTGGTCTTCGGTGGCACCGAGGGAGAACATCAGGTCGAATACCATCTCGTAGACCTCCTCGGGGCGGCAATTGGGCTTGTCCACCTTGTTCACCACGACGATGGGCTTCAGTCCTATCTCAAGGGCCTTCTGCAGCACAAAGCGCGTCTGCGGCATGGGACCCTCAAAGGCGTCGACAAGCAGCAGACAGCCGTCGGCCATGTTGAGCACACGCTCCACCTCACCGCCGAAGTCGCTGTGGCCTGGGGTGTCGATGATATTGATTTTAGTGCCTTTCCAGTTGATGCTCACATTCTTCGAGAGGATGGTGATGCCCCGTTCGCGCTCCAGGTCGTTGGCGTCGAGTACTTGGTTGCTGAGGTCCTGTCCTTCACGAAACAGGTTGCCGGCCAGCATCATTTTGTCCACGAGCGTCGTCTTGCCGTGGTCCACGTGCGCTATGATAGCGATGTTTCTGATATCCTGCATATATTGCCTTTGCTTAAAAATCGGGTGCAAAGGTACTAAGAAAAAACGAAAAACGAGAAATGACCAATAAGAAAAGTCGCTCGGAAAGAAGAAAATACCTGCCACGAACATAATAAATGTTAAATTGCTGGCGCCGTTGTTCGATTTCTCATCTCTCATTTCTCATTTCTCATTTTATTTGCGTACCTTTGCACCCGCTTTTCGGAAAATCCGAAGCATCTGACGATGTGACGCCCCGGCCGTGATTAGCCGGACATGCATCAGAAAGATGTATTTGAGCACCCAATCCTATAATCACATCTTTTACATTATGTATCTCGACAAAGCAAAGAAGCAGGAGATCTTCACCCAGTATGGCCAGTCGGCCACCGACACAGGCTCGTGCGAGAGCCAGATAGCGCTGTTCACCTATCGCATCAAGCACCTCACCGAGCACCTCAAGCAGAACCACAAGGACTTTGCCACGGCCCGCTCGCTGACCAAGCTCGTAGGCCGTCGCCGCAAGCTGCTGAAGTATCTCTACAACAAAGACATCAACCGCTATCGTGCACTGATCAAGGCCCTCGGCCTGCGTAAGTAATCGCACGACACAGCACAAACCAAAAGACAGAAGCCCCGCAGTTCTCGCTGAGAGAGTTGCGGGGCTTTCCTATTACAGGTGGGGCGGCTTTTCTTTTGCAGCAACAAAAAAATCATCGTGCTTTTCTTGTCCGTTTCACGAGAAATCACTATCTTTGTGCCATCTAAGGGAAAGAGCCATGATAAAGAACAGATACATCCGCTTCGACTGGGCTGCGAAGTATATGCTTCGCAACAAGGCCGACTTTGCCATCTTCGAGGGGCTGATCTCCGTGCTGGTGAACGAGAAGGTGACCATCGTGGAACTGCTCGACACCGAGTCGAACCAAGAGTCGCGCAACGACAAGTACAACCGCGTGGACATCAAGGCCAAGAACTCCAAGGGCGAGATCATCCTGGTGGAGATTCAGCAGACACGCGAGTACGACTACTTGCAGCGTATGATTTACGGCGTGGCAAAGACTATCACCGAGCACATGAACAGCGGCGATGCCTACCGGAACGTGAAGAAGGTGTTCAGCATCAACATCATCTACTTCAACATGGGCCAGGGCGAAGACTACCTCTACCATGGACAGACCACGCTAAAGGGCGTGCACACAAACGACAGCCTGGAGCTGACCGACTATGAGCGCGACGACCTGCAGGTGGTGCCGCCCGAACAGGTGTTCCCCGAGTATTATGTCATTCGTGTGAACGTTTTCGACAAGGAGACTGTCAACGGCTGGCTGGAGGAGTGGATGGACTACCTGAAGAACGAGCGTATCAATCCCGACACCACGGCTCCCGGCCTGCAGGAGGCCCGCAAGCGTCTGGACCTGCTGAGGATGACCGATGCTGAGCGCCGCCGCTACGAGCACGACATAGACACGCTGGTGCGCGACACCGACGTGATGCGCACCCAACTGCTGGAGGCCGAGATAAAAGGACGAAAGCAGGGAATGGCTGAAGGATTGGCCGAAGGACGTGAGAAAGGATTGGCCGAAGGTCGTGAAAAAGGATTGGCCGAAGGTCGTGAGAAAGGATTGGCCGAAGGTCGTGCCGAAGGAGAAACGAGAAAGGCTTTGGAGTCAGCCAGAAGCATGAAGGCCGATGGCATGCCCATAGAACTGATAGCAAAATACACGGGACTCTCCATGGAGGACGTTGAGAGTCTATAGTCTGTGAGTATCATATCATAATGTATAACTTTTTACGGCACTAACAGAACTGTATTGCTCTTACAACCAACTTGCCGCTCTCGATGTATCGAAGAACACAGCACTGGAAACACTATATTGCGACAACAACAGCATAAAGGGGGCTGACATGGATGCACTCATCAGCAGTTTGCCGCAAAGTACTACCAATAGGCCTAAATACTTCTACGTTATAGGTGGGTTCTATTAATTCCCACGGTTTGTGTTGACATAGATGGAGTATTAACCTTTTGCCATCTTTCTGGCTCTTTTTGTTTCATCCTGTAAGTCTCATCGGTCGTGTAGCCCGCTACACTCTCTCTTCGACTTACAGACTGAAAGCAAAAATAGCTTAAAAATCTGCCAAAGCTAATTAATAGAACCCACCTTTAAATAATATTATCCCATGACCACGTCGAGTACCATCATCAGTACGAAACCGATGGCAAAGCCGATGGTGCTGAGGTTGGAGTGCTGGCCTTCTGAAGCTTCGGGAATCAGTTCTTCTACGACGACGTA
>CAJOHP010000003.1 GCA_905234355.1 uncultured Prevotella sp.
CGAGGGTCGGACGAAACTCGGACGCAACCGTTTCATTTTCGACTCGTAGAGCAACTTCAGTCCTGCCAGCTCAGCCTCCATCTGCTCCTGAGCCGACAGTCTGGAGTAGCTGCTGCGCATCTGCTTCAGCTTCTTCTCGTAGCTCTCGGCCATTTCCAGGCGGTGACGCTCGTCGAGGTAGGCCAGCTGCTGCTCCAGCTGCATGCGCTCCTGAGTGCCTTCCTTGGCGTTCTCCATTCTCTTCTGAAGGAACTCACGCTCATTCCTGAAGAGTGCCTCGTTCAAAGCTTCCTCGTTCTGGTATAAGACAAACATTTACTACCATTCGAGTCTGTGAGCATGTAACGCCTCACTACAATGACAACAAAAGACTGCAAATGATAACAAATGCAAAGTCTTTTTTTTATAAGAGTCTACTTACAAACCAACCTCTTGATTTCCTTTAGCTTACGCTCTCCGAAAGCAATTCGCCTTTCAAAGCCTAAGCCTTTCTCCTTTCTCCTTCACTCAAATATTGAAAAAGAGAGACTTTGTTAAAGCCTCTCTTTGTGATTCCGGCGGGATTCAAACCCACAACCTTCTGATCCGTAGTCAGATGCTCTATTCAGTTGAGCTACGGAACCTCCTTGGCTCCTCATTTCTGATTTGCGGTTGCAAAGGTACGGAGTTTTTTTGAACTGACCAAATGTTTTTGCTGTTTTTTTTAGAAAAAGTTGATTTTTGTCTTGTTTTTGCCTCAGAAAGACATTTTCTTTATTCTTTTGGGTTCATTTCGGGACCTATTTTGTATTTTTGCATCCGTTAAAACCACCCCATATATGTCCGTTACGAACGGAGACATGGTTGGGATGCCCTCGCGTGAGAATGACATTGCGTAGTGGGTGTCGTTTTTTATAAAATAAGATAGGTGATGACAATAGTATTTGTTATAGTAATATGTTTGTTGTGTAGCGCCTGTTCCTTCAGACAGGACATGCAGCAGTCTGAAGCCGTGACTGCCGACAGTGTAGTGAAGACTCCGCTGGCAGAGTGCGACACGTTGCTGACTCAGGCGCTCGCCTTGCGCATTAGAAAAGGCTTGGACTACTATCTGGAACGTCACGACGAGTGTGACGAAGGCTACGACCTGGTGCTGCGTTATGCCCGTGGTGAGGGTGTCAAGCCTTCGTCCTATCTGCCTGACGGTGTGGTTCAGGTGTGCGCCGTGGGTCGCTGGCGCTGTATGCCCCGTTCGGGGCTGGGTGTAGCCACTGATGGTCTGGGACGCACGCTAATGACTTTTTTTGATGCTGACACGTTGGCAACAGGCGTGCGTGTCGACACGGCGGGCATCTATGCGGGGCATTTTGACCGTTATGGTCTGCCCGTAGGTCATGGGTTCTATCGTTCAGCCGATCACAGTCTCTACGACGGGCTCTGGTCAGGTGGCATGCGTCATGGCTTCGGCTTTATGGTCTCACCGCAGAAGGTGTCGGTAGGCCGCTGGCGCTACGACAAGCTCCTGGGTGAGCACATGCGCTATACGCCCGAGCGCATCTATGGTATCGACATAGCGCGCTATCAGCATGAGAAAAACGGCAAGAGCTACCCTATAGACTGGCGTCGCCTGCGCATTGCCGGCTTAGGGCACAGGGCCAGCGGCAACAGTGTGCTGGGGCGTGTGGACTATCCTGTGTCATTTGTGTATATAAAGAGTACGGAGGGTATCTCCATCAGGAATAAGTATTTTGTGTCCGACTATAACTCCAGTCGGGACCATGGCGTGGCAGTGGGGTGCTACCATTTTTTCTCCACTCGTCAGGATGCAGTGCTGCAGGCCAACTACTTTGTCAGCAACAGCCGTTTCCGTCGTGGAGACCTGCCTCCGATGCTCGATGTGGAGCCAAGCGACGCGATGATAGCTGCCATGGGCGGTTCTGAAGCGCTGTTTGCAGCCATGCGCCGTTGGTTGGCGTATGTGGAGCAGCATGTGGGCGTGCGTCCGGTGATATATGCCAGTCAGCGTTTTGTAGAGCAATATCTCTCGCAGGCTCCCGACCTGAAGAGCGACTATCCGTTGTGGGTGGCTCGCTACAGTGCCTATAAGCCCGACGCCCAGCTGACCTTCTGGCAGCTGAGTGCCGACGGCAGGGTGGAGGGCATACGCTCAGAGGTAGATATCAGTGTGTTCAATGGCTACCGTAGCCAGTGGGAGCAGTTTCTGCAGGAGGGCACAATCAAGTGAATAGCAAAATTATTGCTCAATTATTCTGCTGTTTGCCAAAAAAATGCTACCTTTGTCGGCTGAAAGCACTGTTCCGGCCTGTCGCTGGCGGCACCTATGCCGTGAGAGGAAAGTCCGGGCAGCACAGGGCGCTCCACTTCCGAAAATAGAAGCAGTTGGCGACAGCTGGATATGAGAGAAGAGAAAGACCGCCCTCCTTCACTGGAGGGTAAGGGTGAGAAGGCGGTGTAAGAGACCACCAGCCGGCGGGTGATCGTCGGGCTGTCTCATCTGGAGGCTGCAAGTTCATGTAAACCGCCGTCTGAGGGTTGCCCGCCCGATGAATGGTGCAAACGATTCTGCGGCGGAGGGTAGAACGCTGGAGCCATGGGGTGACTCATGGCGTAGATAAATGACAGGCGGCAGCAAGTACAGCGATGTAGGCTGCTACAGAACCCGGCTTACAGGGACAGTGCTTTCTTTTTTTCTCCTTTCATCGTTAGTAGGAGGAGAGATGTAGAGAGTCTAAAAACCGAGTAAGACTATAAGAGAACGTGTAGCAGTGAGTATGAAAGACATCATACAGTTTCTTCAGGTCGGCATTTGGCGTGTTCCTACCCGCGGACTGTCGCCTCTGCGGCGCGTGGTCTATGAAGTGATAAAGGTGGTGTCGCTGGCAGTGCGTTTTTTCACTACCAAGCAAGTGCTCACGCAGGCCTCGGCCCTCACCTACAGCACGTTGCTGGCCATTGTGCCTATACTGGCCGTGGTCTTCGCCATCGCTCGTGGCTTTGGGTTTAATAGATATATAGAGGTGTGGTTTCGCGATGCGTTGTCGTCGCAGCCCCAGGTGGCCGATGTCATCATAGGTTTTGTCAACAGCTATCTTGTCCACACGCAGAGCGGTGTGTTTCTCGGCGTGGGTCTTGTGTTTATGCTCTACACCGTGCTGATGCTGGTGAGCAACATAGAGCAGACGTTCAATGAGATATGGCAGGTGAAGAAGCAGCGCAGCATCTTTCGCACCTTCACAGACTATCTGGCCATGTTCTTCCTGTTCCCCATCCTCATCGTGGTGTCGTCAGGTCTCAGTATTTTCTTCGCCACGTTTGCCCGCTCCATGCCCGACTATCTGTTGTTGGGGCCTGTAGTGCGCAGCTTGCTGGCCCTGTCGCCCTATATCCTCATGTCGTGCCTGTTTGTATCCCTTTACGTCTTCATGCCCAATACGCATGTACGGGTGCGCAACGCCATCATTCCCGGCATGCTCGCCGGTGTGGCGATGCAGTGGCTGCAGTT
Source organism: uncultured Prevotella sp. (assembly GCA_905234355.1). Taxonomy (GTDB): domain Bacteria; phylum Bacteroidota; class Bacteroidia; order Bacteroidales; family Bacteroidaceae; genus Prevotella. Next base: position 3,503 of record CAJOHP010000003.1, read on the forward strand.
CTTCTACATCCATTCGCAGATATGGATGACGGGCTACAACGCCATCTACGGGTCGTTTGCCGCTTTGCCGCTGTTTATGCTGTGGATGCAGATAAGCTGGACGATCTGCCTCTTTGGTGCCGAGCTGACCTATGTGTCGCAGAATCTCGACTATTACGACTATGGTGCTCGCACGAGCAATCTGAGCCACCGCTACCGCATGATGCTCTCAGCACTGCTCATGGGCCATGTCTGCCGGAGCTTTGCCGATGGCCGTCAGCCGTACACAGCCGACGAGCTGCGGCGTGCCACAGGGGTTCCCATACGCATAGTCAACGACCTGTTGTTCAAACTTATCGAAGCACGTTTGCTGGTGGAGATCTCTACAGACGAGAAGGGACAGCCGTCGCAGTTCATGCCTGCCGAGAGTCTGGACAACCTCAACGTGGGCGTGATGATTGACCGGCTGGAGTCGCAGGGCCAGTGGCAGATAGACTTGCCTGTGAGCGAATTGTTCGGCCCCGATGGTGCTTTGGCCTTAAGGATGCGCTCCGACTATCTGCGCCAGGCACGCTCACTTCGATTGGAAAACTTACCAAAACTTTTAGAATAATGAAAAGATCATTTCCCGCTTTGATGCTTCTCAGCCTCAGCATGCCAGTGCAGGCCCAACAGGATGTGAGCATGACTCTCGATGGCATGACCACCACGATGAAAAACGGCATGGTGGAGCTGACCATCAACGGCAATGGCCAGATAAGCAGTCTGAAGAGCAACGGGCTCAATGTGCTGGGGTCAAACACCGTCTACTTTGACTATACGGCCTCTGCATCGGGTCTGAAAGGTGAACCCCTGCGTCCCTCCAAGGCAGAGATTGTGCGTCAGACGGCTGATTATGCAGAAGTGCTCTACTCCAACACCACAGCTGACCTGCAGTTTCAGCAAGGATTCATCGTGCGCAAGGGTGTGAAGGGCGTCTATATGTATGTCATAGCCAATGGCACGCCAAAGTCGTCGGGCATAAAGGTGCAGGAGGCACGTGTCTGTGCCAGGCTTGCTCCGGCCTACCTCAATGGATATGTGGACGACCAGATGCGCGGCCTGATACCCTCCAACAGCGAGATGGTTGAAGCTGAGAAGGAATCCAACACCATACAGGATGCCACCTACTATCTGGCAGACGGTTCGGTCTATACTAAGTATAACTGGGCACAGTATGTGGTGCGCGACAGCGTGCATGGCCTGATGAACACCAATGGCCTGCTCGGCGTGTGGAACATACACTGCTCTCCCGAGTGGTATCCCGGAGGCCCAATGAAGCAGGAACTCACGGTGCATGCCACCAGCAAGTCGCCCATAACCATACAGATGCTGCAAGGCGAGCACTTCGGCACCAATGCCGTGGCGTTTGCCAATGGTGAGCGTAAGCTCTACGGCCCATTCCTGCTCTACCTGAACTTCAATGCTGCCAAAGACCCCGAGCTGCTCATAGCCGATGCCAAGCAGATGGCGCACCAGCAGCAGGAGGAGTGGCCCTTCCAGTGGTTCGACAATGAGCTCTATCCGCTCGACAGGGCCACGGTATGCGGGCAGATAGACGTCACCACAGGGCAGCGTTGCGACTCTATTCAGGTGGTGCTGGCTCAACCAGGAGTCGGCCAGCTCTACGACCAGAACAAAGAGTATATGTTCTGGGCGCTCACAGACAAGCACGGGCGCTTTAAAATAAATAATGTACGCAAGGGGCAGTACACCCTGCATGCTTATGCCACTGCAGGCGATGTGACCGACGAGCTGCAGAAGACAGACATCAGCGTGGATGGCAGCACCGTAGACTTGGGCACCATCGCGTGGACTCCGCTGTGCTATGAGCACCGGCTCTTCCTCATCGGGCAGAACAACCGCATGAGCGACGGGTTCAACCTGAGCGACCATCCGCGTGCCTATGGCTTGTGGGACAAGGTGCCCACCACGCTTACCTATACAGTGGGCACCAGTACTCCCGAGAAAGACTGGTACTACGGTCAGGTGAGAAATGGCAACTGGTATGTGAAGTTTCAGAACAGCGAGTCGTTTGCAGGCAAGGCTCATCTCACCATCTCTGCAGCAGGTGTGGGCAATTCGCCCCGTCTGACCATCTCTGTCAATGGCAAGTCGCTGGGCACCTGGTCGCCTTCGCCCAATGATGCTTCGGTGTATCGCAGCGCCGTCCTTGGCGGTCGGCACCATCTCTACACCGTGGACTTTCCTGCCTCCTACCTTAAGGAGGGCACTAACACCGTCACCCTTTCCATGCAGGGCATAGGCAAGAATGGCGGCATACTCTACGACTGTCTGAAACTGGAGGCCGGCGAGCGTGTGCTGACTGCCGTCAAGCAGCCCGAAGGAGCAGAGACGGTGAGGGGACAGGTGAGCGTGTTCGCCGTTGATGGTAGTAGCAGGGGGGCATTTGCCACCATGGAGCAGGCACGCAAGGCATTGCCATCGGGACTCTATATCTACAAGCAAGGCCGCCGTAGCGGGAAATTTGTGAAGTAGTGGCGAGTCGGGTAATTAAAATATGCTAAAAAGTTGCTGAGCAGAGAATTAATTCGTACTTTTGTATCTCCTTATGCTATGCCCTGAAAAGTGGTAAGCACTTATTGAAACTTATAATATAATTACACACTTATGTCAAACAAAAAAGAAAAACTCTTCACCGAGTTTACCGCCCCTACCACGCAAGAGTGGTTGGACAAGATTCAGGTAGACTTGAAAGGTGCCGACTTCCAGAAGCGCCTTGTGTGGAGGACCAATGAAGGTTTTAACGTGCAGCCCTTCTACCGTCGCGAGGATTTGGCCGACCTGAAGGCTGTCGACTCCCTGCCCGGTGAGTTTCCTTACGTGAGAGGAAACAAGACGGACAACAATCTCTGGTATGTGCGCCAGGATATTGTTGTCGACGATGCCAAGGCTGCCAACGAGAAGGCGCTCGACGTCCTCAACAAGGGAGTCGACTCACTGGGCTTCAAGCTCAGAGGCAGCGATGTGTCAAAGGAGTTTGTCGCTACGCTGCTTGACGGCATTCTGCCACAGTACGTGGAACTGAATTTCCAGACCTGCCAGCGCCATAGCGTCGAGCTGGCCCAGCTGCTGGTAAGCTACTTCCGCGAGAAGGGCTATCCTCTGGCCGAGCTGAAAGGCAGCATCAACTTCGATCCCATAGGCAAGATGCTGTGCAAGGGCAAGAATGTGAGCGCTGTGCTCGCAGAGGCCAAACCCCTCATTGATGCCTTGAAGGAACTGCCGGGCTATCGCTGCATCAGCGTGAACAGTGCGCAACTCAACAATGCCGGTGCCTACATCTATCAGGAACTGGGCTATGCCCTGGCTTGGGGAGCCGAGTACCTGCAGCAACTCACCGATGCCGGTGTCAGTGCATGCGAGGCAGCCAAGCGCATCAAGTTCAATATGGGCGTCTCGGAGAATTATTTCATGGAGATAGCCAAGTTCCGCGCCGCACGCATGCTCTGGGCACAGATAGTGCGTCAGTTCGTGGGCGACGATGCCTTGAACTGTTCCTGCTCGCAGATGCATGTATGTGCCTATACGTCAGAGTATAACCAGACGCTGTTCGACTCCTACGTCAACCTGCTGCGCTCGCAGACCGAGACCATGTCGGCCGCTCTGGCCAACGTCGAGAGTATCGTCGTCACTCCGTTTGACAAGCCTTACGAGCAGCCGTCCGAGTTTGCCGAGCGCATCGCCCGCAATCAGCAGCTGCTGCTGAAGGAGGAGGCCCATTTCGACAAGCTCGTCGATGTGGCTGGCGGGTCTTACACCATCGAGCACCTCACCGACGCCCTGGCTAAGGAGGGCTGGAAGTTGTTCCTCGCCGTCGAAGAGGCCGGCGGTTTTCTCAGCGAGACTCAGAATGGCAACATCGCCAATGCCATCAACACCTCCAACGACAAGCGTCACGCAGCAGCAGCCACACGCCGTGAGTTCATCCTGGGTACCAATCAATTCCCCAACTTCACAGAGACGAGCGAAGGAAAGCAGCCCCTGAGTGCTGTGTGCTGCTGTCCTACAGCGGCCGATGCTGCATGCGAGGCCGAGCTGCCCCGTCTGAACAAGGAGCGTCTGGCCAGCGAGTTTGAGACCTTGCGCCTCTCCACCGAGAAAGCAGCAAAACAGCCTGTGGCCTTCATGCTCACCATCGGCAACCTCGCCATGCGTCAGGCTCGTGCACAATTCTCGTGCAACTTCCTGGCTGCGGCCGGCTACAAGGTTGTGGACAACCTCGGATTCAAGACCGTAGAGGAAGGCGTCGACGCCGCGCTTGAGGCTAACGCCGATATCGTGGTCATCTGCTCTTCCGACGATGAGTATGCAGAGTATGCCGTCCCCGCTTTCAACTATCTCGACGGTCGTGCTCTCTTCATTGTCGCCGGTGCTCCCGCCTGCATGGAAGACTTGAAGGCAGCCGGTATAGAGAATTTCATTCACGTTAAGTCTAATCAGCTCGAAACGCTCAAGGCGTATAATGCTAAACTCGGAATCTAATTATGGCACGTAAGAATTTTAAAGATATAGATATCTATGCCGGCATCCAGCAGAAGGATGGCCAGCAGTGGCAGCAGGCCAATGGCATCACCGCTTCGTGGCGCACCCCTGAGCAGATAGACATTCAGCCCGTCTACACCAAAGAAGACCTGGAGGGTATGGAGCATCTCGACTTCGCAGCCGGTATTCCTCCTTACCTCCGTGGTCCGTACTCCATGATGTATCCGTTCCGCCCGTGGACCATCCGCCAGTATGCCGGATTCTCCACTGCCGAGGAGTCCAATGCTTTCTATCGTCGTAACCTGGCCTCGGGGCAGAAAGGTCTCTCCGTGGCCTTCGACCTGCCCACGCACCGTGGCTACGACCCCGACAACCCCCGTGTCGTGGGTGATGTGGGCAAGGCCGGTGTCAGCATCTGCAATGAGGAGAACATGAAAGTGCTCTTCTCTGGCATTCCCCTCAACAAGATGTCGGTCTCGATGACCATGAACGGCGCCGTGCTGCCTATCCTTGCCTTCTATATCGTGGCCGGATTGGAGCAGGGCGCACAGCTTGAGGAGATGGCCGGAACCATCCAGAACGACATCCTCAAGGAGTTTATGGTGCGCAACACCTACATCTACCCCCCCGCATTCTCGATGAAGATCATTGCCGACATCTTCGAGTACACCTCGCAGAAGATGCCTAAGTTCAACTCCATCTCCATCTCCGGCTACCACATGCAGGAGGCTGGCGCCACCGCCGACATCGAGCTGGCCTACACGCTGGCTGACGGTATGGACTACCTGCGCACGGGTGTCAATGCCGGCATCGACGTGGATGCCTTCGCTCCGCGTCTGTCGTTCTTCTGGGCCATCGGCATGAACCACTTCATGGAGATTGCCAAGATGCGTGCAGGACGTCTGCTCTGGGCTAAGATAGTGAAGTCGTTCGGTGCCAAGAACCCCAAGTCGCTGGCCCTGCGTACTCACTCGCAGACCTCCGGCTGGTCGCTCACCGAGCAAGACCCCTTCAACAACGTGGGCCGTACCTGCATCGAGGCTATGGCTGCTGTGCTGGGCCACACCCAGTCGCTGCACACCAACGCCCTCGACGAGGCCATAGCCCTGCCTACCGACTTCTCAGCCCGTATTGCCCGCAACACCCAGATCTACATCCAGAACGAGACGAAGGTGTGCAAGCAGATAGACCCGTGGGCTGGCTCTTACTACGTAGAGACGCTCACCAACGAGCTCGTGCACAAGGCATGGGAGCACATCCAGGAGATAGAGAAGCTGGGCGGCATGGCCAAGGCCATAGAGACCGGCCTGCCCAAGATGCGTATTGAGGAGGCCGCTGCCCGCACCCAGGCCCGTATCGACTCCGGCTCGCAGACTATCGTAGGTATCAACAAGTATCGTCTGGAGCACGAAGACCCCATCGACATTCTCGAGGTAGACAACACCGCCGTGCGCAAGCAGCAGGAGGAAAACCTGAAGCAGGTGAAGGCCGCTCGCGACGAGCAGGCCTGCCAGGCTGCCCTGAAGGCTATCACCGAGTGCGTACGCGACTTCAACGAGGGCCGCAAGTCGAAGGACAACCTGCTCGACCTGGCTGTCAAGGCAGCCCAGCTGCGCTGCACGCTGGGCGAGATCAGCGATGCCTGCGAGGAAATCGTGGGTCGTTACAAAGCAGTAATCAGAACTATTTCAGGCGTGTATTCATCAGAGAGTAAGAACGACAAGGACTTCGAGGAGGCCTGCAGGCTTACCGACGAGTTTGCCAAGAGAGAGGGTCGCCGTCCGCGCATCTTTGTTGCCAAGATGGGTCAGGACGGTCACGACCGTGGAGCAAAGGTTGTGGCAACAGGCTATGCCGACTGCGGCTTCGACGTCGATATGGGTCCGCTCTTCCAGACGCCGGCCGAGGCAGCTCGCGAGGCCGTGGAGAACGACGTGCACATTGTCGGCGCCTCGTCGCTTGCTGCCGGACATAAGACGCTCATCCCGCAGCTTATCGAGGAACTGAAGAAGCTGGGCCGCGACGACATCATGGTCACCGCCGGCGGTGTCATCCCCGCTCAGGACTACGACTTCCTCTACAAGGCTGGCGTGGCTGCCATCTTCGGCCCCGGCACGCCCATTCCTTATTCTGCCATTCAGATGATGAAGATCCTGCTCGGCGAGCAGGGTGAGTAGTCGTCGTTTTCGCAGACTGACAGTCCCACCCCTGCCCTCTCCCTGCACAGAAGAGACAGCATGCAAGTCATGCGTTCTTCCGAGGGCAGGGTAGGGGTGGGACCCCTTTTTTTCTGCCTAATGGCGCGTCACTACTTCCAGTGCCATTGCCAGCCTACTACAAACCAAGTGCCTGGTTGGGGCACATTGCCGTAGTCGGTGTAGCTGGTGTTGTTCAGCAGGTTGTTGACGTCGGCATACAGGTGCCATCGTGTGGCAGTCCATGCCACCTTTGCATCGACAATGGCAAAGGGGCGATAGTCGTGTGCCGCACCGTCGAAAGCGGTGTAGGCTCCCACACGGTCGTGCCACCGCAGGTTGAGGTCTAGGCTCAGCCGCTGCCAGATGTGCCAGTGTGAGCGTGCCACGAGCTTGTGCCTGAGATATTCCAGTGCATACTGCGACACGATGCCCTCTCCGGCATCCTTGTCCTGGCTGATGTAGCTGTAGGAGAGGTTCAGCGTGGAGTGAGGGCGCGCTGACAGTGCAGGCCAGAAGAGCTGTGTGAGGTCGAGGGACAGGTCGGCCTCGGCACCGTAGCTGTTTACCTTCGTGTGGTTCACGCTTTTCCACTGGGCCTGTGGTCCCTCGGCTGTGTCCATGATCCAGTCTATCATGTTGGTGCCATGGTGGTGATAGATGCTGGCCTTGGCTCTGAGCTTCGGTTGCACGCCCTGTCCGGCCCACACGATTTGCGTGCCGAGCTCCACGGCCTGCATCTCCTCGGGATTGAGGTGTGGGTCGGCAGCATAGCCTTGCAGCTTGTAGTACATCTCGGTGAATGACGGCAGGCGGAGTGAAGTGTTGTACGACGCAAAGAGCGTGACGCCCCGCGACAACCGGTAGCTGACGTCGGCGCCGGGATAGACCTTCATGGTCATGGCGCTCCACGAGCTCTTGGCTGCCACGAAGCCCGCCGAGAGCGTGAGGCGGTCGAGCAGCACGTTGTGCTCGAGATGGGCGGTCATATTGGTGCGGTTGATGCCCAAGGTGTAGTCGCGGTCAGTCCCCTTGATATGCCTGGGGCGGAAGAGTGGCTCGCCCAGGTTTGCGCTCACGAGGTCTTCGTTGCGCAATTCGGCTCCGATGGCCGTCCTGCCTGCCCACCAGTCGGCATAACTGTTTAGTATGATTCCAGTTACGTCGCATCTGTTGTAATTATATTTCATCAGGTCAGGCCGTCCCCGATGTCCTTCGTAGCGGTCGTAGTGCTGTTGCCAGTAGACTGAGGGGCAAAGGTGTATGGCACCAGCCGTGGCCTCGGCCTGCACAGCCGTGAATATTTTCGTGGTGTGTTCATACTGGTCGTCGGCAGTCCATCGTGGCGTGGCATAGAAGGTGGACGACCCCCATCCCTTGTCGCTGATGCCAGCATGCCATGCCACCTTTGCATTGTCTCTGACGTAGCGTCCTTGATAGAACGCCTTGGCACCGCTGTAGTCAGTGTTGAGCGCTCCCTGTGCATCGCGGCTGAAACCGTCGCTGCGCTGGTAGCTTCCGCTGAGCTGATGGCTCCACGGCGTATGGCCCGTCTCTGCCGATGGCGCATAGGACAGTCTCAGGCTCCCTTTGGCATATCCGTATGATCCCGTCTCTGCCGTGACGTCGCCTCCCATGCTGTTGTCCGGACGGGTGACAATGTTGATGGCTCCCACGAGCGACGATGTGCCATAGGCTCTGCCGGCAGGTCCTTCAAGCACCTCGATGCGCACAATCTCGCTTAGTTGCACGGGCAGGTCAAGCACGTTGTGCCCCGTCTGTGCGTCGCCGATATTGATGCCGTTGAGCATGATGGTGATTTGCTCCTGCGTGCCTCCGCGTATCGAGACGTCGGTCTGTGCGCCCAGGGCACCTCGCTGCCTGACGTCGGCGCCTACGGCATACTTCAGCAAATCGTTGACACTGTGTACTGGCGCCTGCGCAATGTCTTCGCGGCTCAGTACGGTAACCATTCTCGCAGCCTGGCTCTGTGCCAGTGGCGCTCGCGACCCAACGACTCCCACGTCGGCCAACCACACGGTGGTAGCTGCGCCCGCAGAGTCGACTCGCCATGTCTCGTCGCTGATGCCTGCCGCCTTGGTCACGGAGAGTGTGGCCACGCTCAGCACGGAGATGACCACTTCGCGGCCCAGACAGGCAAAGAGCGAGTAGCCCTTTCGCTGAAACTGGCGAAAGACGAGCACGTCGCGCTTCATGAAGTTTGGTTTGTACATGATGTAATAAAAGTGTGTAAAAATAAGTGTTGTGTCTTGCCCTTTTGAGCAAAACAGGTGCAAAGGTAGTAACTTTTTGGCTAAACAGGGTGTAATCTCGGAAAAAATGCTTAACTTTGCCCACTCAAAGCATACAATTAAACAACAAAACAGACAGTTATGAAGCTAACAGGAAGAAGAACAAGTTCCAATGTGGAAGACCGCCGTGGCATGAGCACAGGCGCAAAGGCTGGCATCGGCGGCTTGGGTGGCATTATTGTCATAGCTCTGATGACACTGATGGGTGGCGGCAATCTGGGCGATGTGGTGCAGAATGTGGTGCAGCAGCAGATGCAGGCACCTACAGAGACCGTAGGCGAGGAGAACTTCACTGAGGAGGAGCAGCAGCTCGCCGAGGAGTGCAAGCAGATACTGGCCTCCACGGAAGACGTGTGGCAGAAGGTGTTTCGTGAGAATGGCTGGGGCGAGTATCAGTATCCCACACTGGTGCTCTTCTCCAATCAGGTCAACTCGGCGTGTGGCTCGGCCACTGCCGCCGTGGGTCCTTTCTATTGCTCCGGCGATCAGAAGCTCTATGTCGACTTGTCGTTCTTCACTGAGATGAAACGTCAGCTAGGCGTGGAGGGCAACACCTTTGCCTACGCCTATGTCATAGCCCATGAGATAGGCCACCATGTGGAGTACCTCACCGGCACGCTCAACAAGGCTCACCAGGCTATGAGTCAGACCGACCAGGTACGTGCCAATAAGCTGAGCGTGCGTCTGGAGCTTCTTGCCGACTTCTATGCAGGTGTGTGGGCTCACCATGAAGACGCCATGAACCACTCACTGGAGTATGGCGACATGGAGCGTGGCCTGGAACTGGCCAAGGCCATCGGCGACGACTGGCTGCAGAAGAAGGCCCGAGGCCGTGCCACCCCCGAGTCGTTTACGCATGGCACCAGTGAGCAGCGCAAGCGTTGGCTCAAGCTGGGCTTTGATACCGGCGATGTCAGCCGTGGCGACACCTTCAGCAAGAGCGATGCCGAGTTGTAGCATAGCATCAAGCACATGAACGATCCCAAGATAATCAATGATCCCGTCTTCGGGTTTATCAAGATACCTCGCGGACTGCTTTACGACATCGTGAAGCATCCGCTTTTTCAGCGTCTGAACCGCATCAGTCAGTTGGGCATGGCATCGGTGGTCTACCCAGGAGCGCGCCACACGCGCTTCCAGCACTCTCTGGGTGCCTTCCATCTGATGAGTGAGGCCGTACTCTCGCTGCAGCAGAAAGGGCAGTTCATCTTCGACTCCGAGGCCGAGGCTGTGCAGGCTGCCATCCTGATGCACGACATAGGCCACGGGCCTTTCTCCCATGTACTGGAGAACACGCTTATCAGCGGCATCTCCCATGAAGACATCTCGCTGCTGATGATGGAGGAAATCAACCGCGAGCTCGGACAGCAGCTCAATCTGGCCATTGCCATCTTCCGCGACCAGTATCCCAAGCGCTTCCTGCACCAGCTCATCTCCAGCCAACTCGACATGGACCGCCTGGACTACCTGCGGCGCGACTCCTTCTATACAGGAGTGACTGAAGGCAATATCGGGTCGGCACGCATCATCAAGATGCTCAACGTGGTCGACGACCGTCTCGTCATCGACCAGAAGGGCATCTACTCCATAGAAAACTATCTCACGTCGCGGCGTCTGATGTACTGGCAGGTCTATCTGCACAAGACCACCGTGGGCTATGAGAAGACGCTCGTCAACATGCTCGTGCGTGCCAAGCAGCTGGTCAGGCAGGGCCGGAGCCTCTTTGCCTCACCCTCGCTGGACTACTTCTTGCGCAACGACGTAGACCGGCAATGGTACGACAACCATCGCGACGAGGTCCTCGCCATGTATGCCGAACTCGACGACTCCGACATCTGGAGTGCCATGAAAGTGTGGAAGCACGACACCGACCCCGTGCTCGCTGTGCTGGCCACCGACATGCTCGACCGTCATGTCTTCAAGGTGGAAGTCAGCGAGGAGCCGGTCAGCCAGCAGCGCATAGACAGTCTGGTGGAAGAGATGTCGGCCGCCATGGGAATCAGCCCCGACGATGCCCGTATGCTCATCAGCGTCAACACCATACAGAAAGACATGTACTCCATGGACGACGACCATATAGACATACTCTACAAGGACGGTACCATAAAAGACGTTTCGGAGGCCTCCGAACTGCTCAATGTGGCACTACTTTCTAAAAAAATCAGAAAATATTATCTCTGTTATCACCGGTTTAAATAATTTGTTGTATCTTTGCACAATTATTGCAATAAGACACTGACGAATGGAGTTTAAAGCCAAACAAATTGCCGAGCTCATCGGCGGTCGTGTAGAGGGAGACGAGAATGCCTCCGTCCGCACTTTTTCCAAAATAGAAGAAGGACAAGAAGGAGCCATCTCGTTTCTTTCAAATCCTAAATACACCCACTACCTGTACGAAACCAAGTCGACCATCGTCCTGGTGAACGACGACCTCGTGCTGGAGCATCCTGTCGAGACCACGCTCATCCGTGTGCCTAACGCCTATGAGGCAGTGGCCCGCCTGCTGCAGATCTATGAGTCGATGAAGCCCCGGAAGACGGGCATAGACCCGCTGGCCTTCATCTCCGAGAAGGCCACGGTGGGTAAAGACGTCTATGTGGGTGCCTTCGCCTACATCGGCGACGGGGCTGTCGTGGGCGACGGCTGCCAGATAGCTCCCCAGGTCTACATCGGCGACGGTGTGCGTCTGGGGCAGCAGTGCCAGCTCTTCCCCCATGTCACCATCTATAACGGGTGCCAGCTGGGCAATCGTGTGACCATACATGCCGGCAGCGTGATAGGTGCCGACGGGTTCGGCTTTGCACCCAGCCAGGAGGGCTACGACAAGATACCGCAGATAGGCGTGGTCATCATCGAGGACGACGTGGAGATAGGTGCCAACACCTGCGTGGACCGCTCTACGATGGGAGCCACTATCATACATAAGGGCGTGAAGCTCGACAATCTCATCCAGGTGGCCCACAACTGCGAGATAGGACAGAACACGGTCATGTCGGCACAGGTGGGCCTTGCCGGCAGCACCAAGGTGGGCGAGTGGTGCATGTTTGGCGGACAGGTAGGCCTGGCTGGCCACATCACCGTGGGCGACCATGTCAACCTCGGCGCACAGTCGGGCGTGCCCAGCAGCGTCAAGGGCGGGCAGACCCTCATAGGCACACCGCCCATGCAGCCCACAGCCTACTTCAAGTCACAGGCCATCTTCCGCCGTCTGCCCGACATGTATAAGGAGCTCGACCGTCTGAAGAAGGAGGTGGAGCAGCTCAAGTCAAAATAATAATCTATAACAATACTACAAAGAAATGAAGCAAAAGACTCTGAAAGGCAGCTTCTCGCTCTTCGGGAAAGGACTGCACACGGGACTGAATCTGACCGTGACGTTTAACCCTGCTCCAGAGAATCATGGCTATAAGATACAGCGCATCGACCTTGAAGGCATGCCCATCGTCGAGGCTGTGGCCGAAAACGTGGTCGACACCCAGCGCGGCACCGTGCTTGGTAAGGGCGATGTCAAGGTGTCGACCGTAGAGCATGGTCTCTCGGCGCTCTATGCCCTCGGCGTGGACAACTGCCTCATACAGGTCAACGGACCGGAGTTTCCCATCCTCGACGGATCAGCCGTGAAGTATGTGGAGAAGATACAGGAGATAGGCGTCGAAGAGCAGAACGCTCCTAAGGACTGGTATGTCATCCGCAAGAAGATAGAGGTCAAGGACGAAGAGACCGGCTCGTGCATCACCATCCTGCCCGACGACGAGTTCTCGCTGACCACGATGTGCTCCTTCAATTCCAAGTTCATCAACAGCCAGTTTGCCACCCTCGACGATGTGCATGCCTATGCCACCGAGATAGCCCCTGCACGCACCTTCGTCTTCGTGCGCGACATAGAGCCGCTGCTCAAGGCTAACCTCATCAAGGGCGGCGACCTCGACAATGCCATCGTGATGTATGAGCGCCAGATTTCGCAAGAGCAGCTCGACAAGCTGGCCGACATGCTCCATGTGGAGCACCGCGATGCCACTGAGCTGGGCTACATACAGCACAAACCGCTGGTGTGGGAGAACGAGTGCACCCGCCACAAGCTGCTCGACGTCATCGGCGATATGGCCCTCATCGGGCGTCCTATCAAGGGACGTATCATTGCCACACGTCCAGGCCATACCATCAACAACAAGTTTGCACGGCAGATGCGCCGTGAAATAAAGAAGCACGAGATACAGGCACCTGCCTACGATCCCAATGAGGAGCCGGTGATGGACGTGAACCGCATACGCGAGCTGCTGCCCCACCGCTATCCCATGCAGCTCGTCGACAAAGTCATTGAGCTGGGGGCCACCAGTATCGTCGGCGTGAAGAACGTCACGGCCAACGAGCCTTTCTTCCAGGGACACTTCCCCCAGGAGCCCGTCATGCCGGGCGTGCTGCAGATAGAGGCCATGGCCCAGTGTGGCGGGCTGCTTGTGCTCAACACCGTGGAGGAACCTGAGCGCTGGAGCACCTACTTTATGAAGATAGACGGAGTGAAGTTCCGGCAGAAAGTGGTGCCGGGCGACACACTGCTCTTCAAGGTCGACCTGTTGGCACCAGTGCGCCACGGCGTCAGCTCGATGAAGGGCTATGTCTTTGTGGGCGACAAGATCGTGTCCGAGGCCACATTCACAGCACAGATCGTGAAGAACAAGTAATCAACACATAAGAAGAAAAAGGCGGGAAGTATGTTTAGGCTGTTTTTTGCTATTTCGACTGTGCAGCAAGAATAATTACTCCTACAGGGCAAAGCAGACCAACCAGACTTCTTGCCTCTGTCTTCTTACTTATTACTTAATAAGAGCTTTTCCATCGAGGAGCTCTTTTTCTTTTTCTCCCTCTGCTCCACGCGCAGCACGTTGTCGTTGGCAAAGAAGCGCTGTCCCATGGCCTGGTTCACCACATATTGTATGTGGGCCATGTGCAGGTCGTGGGCCTCCTGTGAAGCGTCAGGGCCTGATGGGGCAGGGTAGAGGCTGAGCAGGTAGAATCCTAGACAGTCGGGCACGATGGCCTCGCGGGTCATCATCAGCCGCTGCCGCTTGGTGTAGCCAAACTTGATGTAGAGCGGATAGTCGCTGCCCAGGTATTTGTCGAGCGAGATGCCCAGCCGCCCGTCGCCCACGACGATGCTTTGGTCGAGCGACCCTATCTGGGCGTAGACCTGAGGTATGCGCAGGCCGGGCAGCATCGTGCGCAGAGCATGGAAGGCCGAGGTGAGCTGCTCGTTCACATCGTCCATATCGCCATACTCCTGCTCCACGTCGTGCAGCAGCACACGCAGCGTCGAGTCTTGGAAAAAAGCCAGAAACTTCGTCTTGATGTCGGGGTCGTCGGCCTCACCCAGCTGCAGCACGTCTTCTATGAGCATGCGCGTCTCGGCAGGGTAGCCGGTGTTCATCTGTTGCAGCGCGGCAAAGTCGCCCGTAGAGACGTAGCGGGCCTCAAGCTGGTCGTAGCGTTCCACCACAATGGCTGCTTCCGACTCCTCGGGGTCGGAGGGACGCAGATGCAACTCGCAACCAATGCACAACAGCATCACACTCAGCAAAGATATAAACAATGTGCGCACGTGCCTTTTTGTGACAAAAATGTTTTATGAACGTTAATTTCGTGTGCAAAATTACTAAAATTTATTTTCATAACCAAATTTTAACCTAAAATAATTAAAAACAAACGTTCCATTTCCTCCTTTTATGTATTTTTGCACACCTTCACAGGCATATACTATAATACATATAGACAATACAGCTTATGAAACGACTTATGCTCTTCCTAGCCCTTCTGGGCACCACGGCCGTTCAGGCTCAGCACACATTCACCGTGACCGTGACCAATCCTCAGCAGACACCGCGCACCGATGCTCCAGTGGTCGTCAGTCTGAAGCCCTATGGCGAGGTGCGACAGGCTCTCGTCATGTCGGACGGGCAGGAGATACCGTCCCAGCTGGACGACCTCGACCAGGACGAGCAGATGGACGAGCTGTGCTTCCTGGCCGACCTGAAGGGTGGCCAGGCCAGGCGATACACCGTCACGCTGTCTGCTGCCGGTGAGCCGCGCACTTATCCGGCGCGTGTCTATGCCGAGATGCTCATGCGCAACGACAAGGTAAAGGAGAAGAACCGCCACAACAACTACATCTCCAGCATCACCGCACGCGGCGACTGTGCCAACTCCTACAATCTGCAGCATCATCACGGCGTGAGTTTCGAGAGCGAGCTGAACGGCATACGCATCTACTTCGACAAGCGCCAGACGCTCGACCTCTATGGCAAGCGCCAGAAACGTCTGGAACTGCAGCAGACACAGTTCTACACCTCGGCCGAGCAGAAGGTCGCAGGCTATGGCGACGATGTGCTGTGGGTGGGCAACACCTTCGGCCTGGGTGCCTTCCGTGGGTGGGACGGCCACGAGCCTACGATGGTAGACCCCGTGAAGAACCGCACGCAGCGCGTGGTGAGCTACGGGCCGCTGCGCACCATTGTAGAGGTGATAGACCAGGGATGGCAGGCCGACCCACAGCGCCCAGCTGTCAACATGACGCTGCGCTACACACAGTATGCCGGCCATCGTGACACCGACGTCGACGTGTCCTTCAACCGCGACGTGACCGACTATCGCTTCTCTACCGGCATCATCAACGTGAAAGGGTCAGAGGAGTATTCCGACCACAAGGGCTTGCGTGCCTGCTGGGGCACCGACTATCCCTCGACCGACACGGTGAAGTGGAATCGCGAGACGGTGGGACTGGCCATTCTCCTGCCGCAGCAGTATGTGGTGAGCGAAGAGAGGGCCAACAGCGACAACTATGCTTTCGTAGTGAGCGTACAGGGGCAGCACATGGCCTACAAGCTGTGCTACTGTTCGGCCAACGAGTCCTTTGGCTTCCACAGCGCCAAGGAGTGGTTTGAGTGGCTTAAGCAGTGGCGGCGAGAGGTGGAGCAGCCGCTGAGAGTCACGCTGGAGTAGTTTGGGGGCTGAAAGAGAAATAGCCGACTCAACAAGCATAAAGCCATCCTTTTCGGGCAGCGAGCCAGCCAGAGAAGCCTTACTTGTGCTGCAAAACAGCCTTCAATGTGCCGCAAGGCAGTCTGCTTTGATTTCCTTTCCGAATGACGGCGTCGCGCATTTACCCCCTAAACGACCCCCGTTTACCCGCTAGACGCACACTGGCTACCCCCTAGCCGACACTCCGCTACCGGGTAAACGGGGGTCGTCTAGGGGGTAAACGGTGACCAACGGAGCCCTCACTCCATGTCTCGCTCGGTCATATTTGCATTCATCCACATATTTTACAACCTTTGCACCAAAGGCGATGTCACCAAGTACGGGCTTTATGCCTGTCCGAAATGGCCTGTTCGATTTGTCGTACCTTTTTATATATGTCACTGGCCCCACCTCCGACCCTCCCTTGTAGGGGATGGTCGGAGGTGGGGCCAGTGACTTGGCTTTCTTTATTTTGGATACAACAGATTGAACAGCCTGCTCCAGTGATATAAAATTGCTTAAAATGTTTTGTGGGCTGCGAAAAAAGTAGTAATTTTGTCGGCTGAAAAAACAGACAAAACGCGACAGCGGCCACGGAAATGGCTTAAAACGCGATTTATTTGATAAACAAGTTCGATAATAAACATGGATCAGACGTTTGACAACGACAGGATTTTGAAAATCAACATCGAGGAGGAGATGAAATCGTCCTACATCGACTATTCTATGTCGGTGATTGTGGCACGCGCCCTCCCCGACGTGCGTGACGGATTCAAGCCCGTCCACCGCCGTATATTATATGGTATGATGGGCATCGGCAACACCAGCGACAAGCCACACAAGAAGTGTGCCCGCGTAGTGGGTGAGGTGCTTGGCAAATACCACCCTCACGGCGACTCGTCGGTCTATGGCGCCCTGGTGCGCATGGGACAGGAGTGGAACATGCGCTACACACTCGTTGACGGGCAGGGCAACTTCGGCTCCGTCGACGGCGACTCCCCTGCAGCCATGCGTTACACCGAGTGCCGGCTCTCGAAGATGGGCGAGCACATCATGGACGACCTGGAGAAGGAGACAGTAGACATGGACCCCAACTTTGACAACACTCTCGTGGAGCCCAGCGTCATGCCGACCAAGGTGCCCAATCTGCTTGTCAACGGTGGCAACGGCATTGCCGTAGGCATGGCCACCAATATGCCCACTCACAACCTGGGCGAGGTCATCGACGGATGCTGCGCCTTCATAGACAATCCCGACATCGACACCGACGGGCTGATGCACTATATCCCCGGTCCTGACTTCCCTACCGGTGCCTACATCTACGGCGTGCAGGGCGTGCGCGACGCCTACGAGACCGGACGTGGGCGCATCGTCATGCGAGCTAAGGCCGAGATTGAGAGCGGCGACCAGCACGACAAGATAGTGGTTACGGAGATACCCTATGGTGTGAACAAAGCCGACCTCGTGGCCTATATCGCCGACCTGGCCACCCAGCACAAGATAGAAGGCATAGCCAACGTCAATGACGAGTCGGGGCGGCAGGGCATGCGCATCGTCGTGGACTGCAAGCGCGATGCCAATGCCAACGTCATCCTCAATAAACTCTTCAAGATGACGGCGCTACAGAGCTCATTCTCAGTCAATAGCATCGCTCTGGTGCCCATCAGGACAAGTGACGGAGTGAGGCTCCGTCCCCGGCTGCTCTCGCTCAAGGAGTGCATCAGCTACTTCATCGACCACCGTCACGAGGTGACCATACGGCGCACACAATTTGATTTGCGCAAGGCACGCGAGCGCGCCCACATACTCGAAGGACTGATTATCGCCGTGAACAACATCGATGAGGTGGTGCACATCATCAGACAGTCGGCCACGCCCACCGATGCACAGCGCAACCTGGAGAAACGCTTCGAGTTGGATGAACTGCAGTCGAAGGCTATCGTCGACATGCGTCTCTCGCAGCTCACCGGACTGCGCGTAGACCAGCTGCACCAGGAGTACGACGATCTGCAGAAACTCATTGCCGACCTTGAGGAGATACTCAGCAACCCAGAGCGGTGCAAGGAGGTGATGAAGCAAGACCTGCTCGAGGTGAAAGAGAAATACGGCGACGAGCGCAAGACCGAAATCATCCCCTTCGACCACGAGTTCAATGCCGAGGACTTCTATCCCGACGACCCCGTGGTCATCACCATCAGCCATATGGGATACATCAAGCGCACGTCGCTCTCAGAGTTCCATGCACAAAACAGGGGCGGCATGGGCAGCAAGGGCGCACGCCACCGCGACAACGACTTCACCGAGTACATCTATCCTGCCACGATGCACAACACCCTCCTCTTCTTCACCCAGAAGGGACGTTGCTACTGGCAGAAGTGCTACGAGATACCCGAGGGCGACAAGAACTCCAAGGGACGCGCCATACAGAACATGCTCAACATCGACCCCGACGACCAGATCAACGCCGTGTTGCGCATCAAGAAGTTTGGCGACCACGACTTCCTCCGCTCCCACTTCGTGGTCTTTGCCACCAAGATGGGACTCGTCAAGAAGACCTGCCTCGAGGCATACAGCCGCCCGCGCACCAATGGCGTCAATGCCATCAACATCAACGAGGGCGATCAGGTGGTGAGCGTGAGGCTGACCAACGGCAACAATGAGCTCATCCTGGCCAACAGAAATGGGCGCGCCGTGCGATTCCATGAAAGCGACGTGCGCACCATGGGACGCATCTCTACCGGCGTCATCGGCATGAGACTCGATGGCGGCGACGACGAGGTGGTGGGCATGATCTGCGTCAACGACGCCGACACCGAGACCGTGATGGTCGTCAGCGAGAATGGATATGGTAAGCGTTCGCTCATCGTAGAGAAAGACGCCGACGGCGAGATGCACGACGTCTACCGCAAGACCGCACGCGGAGCCAAGGGCGTGAAGACGCTCAATATCACCGAGAAGACAGGACGCCTCGTGGCCATCAAGATAGTGACCGACGAAAACGACCTGATGATCATCAACAAGAGCGGAGTGCTCATCCGGCTCAATGTCAGCGAGGTGCGCGTCACGGGCAGAGCCACACAAGGCGTGAGACTCATCAACCTCGCAAAGAAGAACGACACCATCGCCTCCGTGTGCAAGGTGATGACCGCCAGCGACGAAGACATGGAAGAGGTGCAGGAGGACACCGACGGCATGACCCTCGCCGACGCAAAAGACTACACCACCGACGACGACAACGCTGTCGGCAACGATAGCCAGAACGACGACGACGAGGTGCTTGACTTCACCGACGGGCTCACCGACAGCGACGAATAACTGTTTAACCAATAACAAATACAAACGCATGAAAAAACTTTTGACGTTGGCCCTGATGGCAGCAGCTGCCACCACAGCCTTTTCGCAAGAAGCACTTGTGAAAGAAGCAAAGAAACTGCTGGGAAAGGGCGAGTTTGCCCAGGCACGCACCACCCTCGCCCCCGCACTCACCTCGGCTGAGACTGAGGACAAGGCCGAAGCATGGAATCTGAAGAGTGACATAGACTATCAAGAGTTTGTCAAGATAAGCGAGGCTGCCTCCAAGGGCGAAGCCGCTGACTCCATGCAGCTCTTCCGCTGCGCCATCGATGCATGGAAGGCTGCCCTGGAGTGCGACAAGTATGACCAGCAGCCCGATGCCAAGGGCAAGGTGAAGATAAAATACCGCCAGGAGCTCCAGAACCGATTCAAGACTCATGGCGTGGCCCTCGTACAGGCAGGACAGTATCTCTACAACAAGAAGCAGAACGCTGCTGCACTCGAGGCATGGAAGTCATACGTCGATATGGGCAAGACATCCGTCTTCGAGGGAGTGAAGGACTTCCCTGTCGATCCCTTCTACAACGACATCGTCTACTACACCGCCTTCCTGGCCTATCAGGAGAAGAACTACAGCGATGCCATCAAGTATGCCACCATCCTCTCTCAGGTGCCTGAGCAGGCCGAGCAGGCTGGCGAGATACTGCTCTTCGCCAAGAAAGACAACTGCAAGACACATGAGGACACCCTGGCCTTCATCAACGAGCTGAAGGAGCTGCACAAGGCACACCCCGAGGTGCAGCGCTACTACAACATGCTGCAGGAGCACTACACACGCTCGGGCGACATGGCTGCACTCCTGGCATGGGCCAATGAGGAGGTGGCGCTCAATGCGCAGAACAAGACCGCATGGTTTCTCAAGGGCTATGCACTCATGCAGCAGGAGAAATGGGACGACGCCGTCGAGGCCTTCAAGAAGTGCAACGAGATAGACCCCGAATACACTGAGGGCTACTTCAATACGGGCGTCTGCCTCAACTCCAAGGCACGTGAGCTACAGGACAAACTGGCCGACAAGAACACGGGCACCATCTCCAAGGTGAACTTCGAGAAGGTCAAGGCCGTGTTGGCCGAGTCGAAGGGATTCCTCGAGAAGGCCCGCGAGCTCGACCCCAACCGCGAGAAATGCAACTGGGCTTACCCTCTCTGGCAGGTCTACTATGCCTTGGGCGACACGGCTAACGCCGACGCCATGGAGAAACTCAACAATCAGCGATAACCCATTGTGCCATGCGATTCCGTCGCATGGAATAAAAGAATAACAGATATGCAACAGCAACACCATCACGTCGTTGCCTTGCTTCTTCTACTATTGATAACACCGTGTCTGGCTGGGGCTCAGAAAAAAGAGCTCAGCCAGGCACAGGCGTATATAAAGAGCGGCAAAGACCTGGACAAAGCTGAAAAGCTGATGACCGACCTGCTCTCCAAGAACGCCGAAAACCGGGCGAACAAGAAAATCCACCTGACCCTGTGCGAAGCCGTGGGCAAACAGTATGAGCAGGCCAACGAGCGGCTCTATCTCAAACAGAAACAAGACACTGCAGCCTTCTTTGCCCTCGTCAGAAAGATGTTTCTCCTGTTCGAGACACTCGACTCCGTCGACATGCAACCCGACAAGAACGGCCGGGTAAACATAGAGTACAGGGCCTACCATGCAGCACGGCTGATGCCATTGCGGTCAAATCTCTATAACGGTGGCATCTACTTCGTGCGCCACAACGACCTGCGGCAGGCCCTCGGCTACTTCGAGACCTACATTGACTGCCAGCGGCAGCCCCTCTTCACAGGAAACGACTTCCTCCATAGCGACCCACGCATGGTCGAGGCTGCCTACTGGTCCACCTACTGCGGCTACAGACTCAGCGACCCTGTCATCACCCTGCGCCACAGGACCCTGGCACTGCGCGACTCGGCCAAGGCTCCATACACACTGATGTATGTGGCCGAAGCGCGCCGCTGGCTCAGCGACAACGAGCTCTATCTGGCAACGCTTGAGACAGGATTCAGCCGCTTCCCCACATCCCTTTACTTCTTCACACGGCTCATGGACGAATACAATAGTCGGCAGCGATATGACAAGGCGCTGGAAATAGCCGACACAGCACTGGCAGCCGACAGCACGAGCATGCTCTTCCTTTATGCCAAGAGCACGGCACTGCTCAGCCTGCAGCGCTACGAAGAGTCTATCGCCATTAGCGACCGGCTCATCAGTCTGTGCGACACCTTGGCGGCACCCTATATGAATGCGGGGACGGCCTATATCAACATAGCCATGAACCTACATCCCCGCAAAGACAAAAAACGCATGCGGAGCACCTATCAGAAAGCCCGCACCTATGTGGAACGATACAGGCAGCTGGCCCCCGACGACAAGCAGAAGTGGGCACCCGCACTCTACCGCATATACCTCAATCTGAACATGGGGCGGCAGTTCGACGAGATAGACCGCCTGCTGAACAACCAATAGTACACCAACCACCAACGATATGCAACTTATAGACGGAAAAGCCACCGCAGCAGCCATCAAGGCCGAGATAGCCGCGGAAGTGAAAGAAATAGTGGCCAACGGAGGCAAGCAGCCCCACCTGGCTGCTGTGCTCGTGGGACACGACGGGGGCAGCGAGACCTATGTGAAGAACAAAGTGCTGGCGTGCCAGGCCTGCGGCTTCCAAAGCACACTCATACGCTATGAGGACGACGTGACCGAGGATGAACTGCTCGCCTGTGTCGGCAGGCTCAACGCCGACGACAGCGTCGACGGATTCATCGTGCAGCTGCCACTGCCCAGACACATCGATGAGCAGAAAATCATAGAAGCCATCGACTACCGGAAGGATGTCGACGGATTCCATCCCATCAACGTGGGGCGTATGGCCATCGGACTGCCCTGCTTCATCTCGGCCACACCGCTCGGCATCATCACCCTGCTGCAGCGATATGGCATAGAGACCAGCGGAAAGAAATGCGTCATACTCGGCCGATCCAACATCGTAGGGAAACCCATGGCACAGCTCATGATGCAGAAACAGTATGGCGATGCCACTGTCACCGTTTGCCACTCAAGGTCGAAAACACTCAAGGACGAGTGTCGGCAGGCCGACATCATCATTGCGGCTATCGGACAGCCCGACTTCGTCACGGCCGACATGGTCAAGGAGGGGGCTGTGGTCATCGATGTGGGCACGACGAGAGTGCCCGACAGCTCAAGGAAGAGCGGATACCGGCTCAATGGTGACGTGAAGTTCGACGAGGTGGCGCCTAAGTGCGCCTTCATCACCCCAGTGCCAGGCGGCGTGGGACCCATGACCATCTGTTCGCTGATGAAGAACACCCTTGCAGCTGCCAAGCGATGCTGGTAGTGTGCGTATGCCATAGAAGCTAACGTCACAATACAAACACAGACACAGCAGATGAAAATAGGATTCGACAACGAGAAATACCTGAAGATACAGTCGGAGCACATCAAGGAGCGTATAGCTCAGTTCGATGGCAAACTCTATCTCGAGCTGGGCGGCAAGCTCTTCGACGACCACCACGCCTCCCGCGTGTTGCCGGGATTCAGGCCCGACAGCAAGCTGCGCATGTTTGCCCAGCTGCGCGACCAACTAGAGATTGTCATCGTGGTGAGTGCTGAGGACATAGAGAAAAACAAGGTGAGGGCCGACCTGGGCATCACCTACGACGAGGATGTGCTACGCCTGCGCGACGAGTTCATGCAGCGCGACTTCATGGTCGGCTCAGTCGTCATCACCCACTATAACGGACAGCATGCCGCCGACGCCTTCCGCCACCGGCTCGAGCGCCTCGGCATCAGGTCCTATGTCCACTACCTCATCGATGGCTATCCGCACAATGTGGAGCTCATAGCCTCCGACAACGGCTTCGGAAAGAACGACTTTGTCGAGACCACGCGCGAGCTCGTCATCGTCACAGCGCCGGGACCGGGCAGCGGCAAGATGGCAGTATGCCTCTCGCAGCTCTACAACGAAAACCAAAGGGGCGTCAGGGCCGGCTATGCCAAGTTTGAGACCTTCCCCGTGTGGAACCTACCACTGAAGCACCCCGTCAATATAGCCTACGAGGCGGCCACCGCCGACCTGAACGACGTGAACATGATAGACCCCTTCCACCTGGAGGCATACGACAAGATAGCCGTCAACTACAATCGAGACATTGAGATATTCCCTGTGCTTAATGCGCTCTTCGAAGGCATCTATGGAGGCAGCCCCTACAAGTCGCCCACCGATATGGGCGTCAACATGGTGGGTTTCTGTATCTCCGACGACGAGGCGTGCTGCCAGGCCAGCCGCGACGAGATTATACGCCGCTACTACGATGCCACCAACAAACTGGCCGACGGAGCCGACAGCGAGGCCGAGGTGCACAAGATACAGTTGCTCTTCAACCAGGCCAAGATCACTACGGCCTACAGGCGCGTCACCGTGGCTGCCACTGCCAAGAAGGAGCTCAGCGGCCACACCGCTTCGGCCATCGAACTCGACGACGGCAGCATCATCACCGCCAAGAGCAGTCCGCTGCTGGGATGTAGCGCCGCACTGCTGCTCAATGCTACCAAGCATCTGGCCGGCATAGACCATCAGGTCAAGCTCATACCGCAAAGCATCATAGAGCCCGTGCAGAAGACCAAGACAGAGTATCTCGGGGCACGCAATCCCAGGCTGCACACCGACGAGGTGCTCGTAGCACTGAGCGTACTCTCTCAGACAGATGACAACTGCCGAAGGGCACTCGAACAGCTGCCCCTGCTCAGAGGCTGCCAGGTGCACTCCACCGTGATGCTCAGTGAGGTGGACAGGAAAATATTCAAGAAGCTGGGATGCGGACTGACTTGCGACCCCGTCAAGAAGAAGTAATAACAATGAAACCAACACGAATTGTAACTTTCGGAGAACTGCTGCTGCGGTTTTCCAAGACACACGGCCTGCGTCTGACTCAGGGCGACACTTTTACCAGCAAGTACGGTGGCAGCGAGGCCAATGTAGCCGTGTCGCTGGCCACGCTGGGCGATGAGGTGGAGTATATCACCCGTCTGCCCGACACACCTGTGGGCCATGCCGGTGCCATGCGCCTCTCGGAGCTGGGCGTAGACTGTCGGCGTGTGCTCTACGGCGGACGACGCATCGGTACCTATTACTATGAGGAGCCCGCAGGCATGCGACCGCCCAAGGTCATCTACGACCGTCATGGCTCGGCCTACTCCGAGCTCGCACCCGGCATGATACCCTGGAGAGAGATACTGCGTGATGCCGCAGTGCTCCACGTGTCGGGCATTACGGCTGCCATCTCGCAGAACGCCGCCGATGCCACCTTCGAGGCACTCGACGTGGCCGACGAGATGGGAGTGTCCATATCCTTCGACATCAACTATCGGAAGAATCTATGGAAGTATGGGGCCGACCCGCGGCAGACCATCAGCCGCATGCTCGAGCGCTGCGACATGATGTTTGGCGACGCCATCGAGTTTGAGTGGCTCTGCCAGCGCAGCCAACCGCCCTTTACGGCCACCGACAGCCATTTCACCATGCAGATGGACGAGTATAGGGCGTGGTTCGATGAGATTCACGACCGCTTCCCACGCTGTCAGCACTGGCTCATGGGCATGCGCAATATGGTAGCTTCCAATCATCACACGCTCACTGCCCTGCTCTGGACCGAGGGCACCCTGCTACAGGCACCCATACTCGATATCCCCGACGTGATAGACCCCGTGGGCGTAGGCGATGCCTTCATGGCCGGATTCCTGCACGCACGGGGCGCCTTTCCCCGCGACAAGCAGCGACAGCTGGACTACGCCCTAGCCGCTGCAGCACTGAAAAACACTATCCCCGGCGACTTCAACCTCGCCTTCGACGATGAAATCATCGACGTGGTGACCCATCAGCACAACATCCACACCCTCTACAAAACCACTATCTGACCCTTCACTTGCGCCATGGCCATCACGATACTTTCTGCTGTCATAGCCCTGCTCGCAGGTCTGACCATCGGCTGGTTCTGGGGGCGTAGTCGCCTGCAGACAGTGATGGGCCGGCGTCTCACAGAGCTCACCGCCAGCCGCGATGTGTTTAAGTCGCAGCTTGCCATGATGGCTTCGCAGCGCGACGATGAGCGAAGACTCATGAAGCAGCAGATGGCCGAGCAGGCACGCCAGTATGAGCAGCGCTTCGCCCAGCAAAGCACCCTCATGCAGCAGCAGATGCAGCAGCAGATGGCGCTGATAAAGGAACAGATGAATGCCGCGTCGGAGAAAATCCTACAGCACAGGCAACTGCAGCTCTCACAGGCCAACGAGCAGCAGCTCTCGGGCATACTCAACCCCCTGAAGGAAAGCATCCGGCTCATGCGCGAAGCAGTAGAGAAAAGCGACCGCGAACAGACGGCCACCATGGAGCGCCTCGACGCCAGCATCAAGGAGAATCTGCGCCAGGCCCAGCAGGTGGGCGAGCGTGCCGACACCACCATGGTTCGCGAGGGTGCCGACCAGCTGGTCGTCGAGGGTCGTGTGATAGCGCCGGATGCCGACGACCCCGACGGTATCGTGGTGCGACGCAGTGTGAGCGCCGCCGGCCGCTCCCGCGTGGAGATCGACGGCCGCATGGCGAGCGTGCGCGAGCTCGCGGAGGCAGTGGGCACGCACGTGGACCTCTGCGGTCAGCACGAGCATCAGCGCCTGCTCAACACGGCAACTCACATCGACCTGCTGGATGCCTACGCGGCCGACGACCTTGCCGCCCCGCTCGAGGCCTATG
>CAJOHP010000004.1 GCA_905234355.1 uncultured Prevotella sp.
GCTGACGGCCACGGTGGTGCCGTCGCGCTCTACGAGGGCGCTGTCGGGTCGCAGGTCCATGAGATGGGCAATGCTGCGTCGGCTCTGTCCCTCGGCATAGCCCTCGAAGAGCTCGCCCACCTGGAAGAAGAGCATGACGAAGACGGCCTCGGCAAACTGCGGCTCGGCACCGGGCAGGAAGCCGATGGCCATGGCGCCGAGGGTGGCCACGGCCATGAGCAGGTGCTCGCTGAAGGCGTCGCTACGGGCTATGCCCTCGGCGGCCTCGCGCAGCGTGGAGTGTCCCACAAGCAGATAGGGCACAAGATAGACCATGAGCAACTGCCACGCCGGCAGCTCCACGCTGTGCTCCAGCATCATGGCGGCGCCGAGCAGCACGGCGGCGGCCACGATGGTGAGCAACTGGCGGCGGCCGCCCTCTTCGTGATGGTGGTGCTCCTCGTGATGGTGGTGGTCCTCGTGATGGTGGTGGTCCTCGTGGTGGTGATGACTGCAGCAGCAGTCGTGATGGTGGTGGCTATTACACTGATCCATAGCTGTAATGCTGAAGTATTGATGTTGTTATGAAAAATGATGTTCCTGTCTGAATCGTCGGCAAAGGTAGGAAAAAGGCATTGCAACCTGGTTGCAAATTCAATGCAAAAGACACGGTTTTGCAAGTCACTGGAAATGTGAACGTTACGATTTCCAGTTTGCTTTGCTTCCGATTTACACGGGGTTTTTGCAATCTCTGGATAGCAAAACAGACTAAATGAATGAACATGCAGGCCTGAAATGCATTGCATCATGTCAGCAAGTAGGGACGGGCTTTATGCCTGTCCGAAACACGTGGGGTGACACGCCGTAGAGATGTGTATTATTCCTTTATCTTGATGGCCATGGAGCGCAGCTGCTGCCATCCGGCCTGGTCGGTGAGGCGTATCATGAAGTGATAGTCGCCGGTGTCGATGGTGGCAGGTATGACAATCTTGACCCGCGCCACATAGTTGCTACTGCCCGCGGGGATGGCGAAGGAGCGGTTGTAGACCCAGGGGCTGACGGGTGTCTTGTCCTGCTCCTGCGGGCATTCGGCGGCCGATGTGCTGTGGGTGTGGTGGTCGAAGTTGTGGTGTATCTCGATGTTGTAGTTGCCCAGCTGGTCGTTGTCGGCGAAGGCATAGCAGAAGGCGATGGTGTCGCCGCGCTGATATAGACCTGGCAGTCCACGGGGTTGGCCACGACGCCCTGGTCGGTGATGACGGGCAGCGAGGTGTCGGGGCCGGAATGGTCGCCGTGGTCGTCGCCGTGGTCATGGTCGCCGTGGTCGTCGTCCTCCTCCTCGCCGCCCTCCTCCATCTGCACGGTGGCGGCGGCCGCGGCGCGTGTGCCTGCAGAGCCCAGGACGGCGAGTGTGAGCTGGTAGGCGCCCAAGGGTGCGTCGGCCGGGATGTCGATGTGCTCGTGGAAGTCGGCGTTGTGCTTGCCCACATACTTCGCGTCGGTGAAGGTCTGGGTGAAGGAGTAGCTGCCATCGGTCTGCGTCATGCCTACGGCGATGGAGCTGATGAGGTCGGAGGGCAGCACGATGGTGGCCTCGAGGTGCATGTCGTGGCCGGGATGGGCGTGGCGGGCGTCTGCGTGGCCCACTTCGGTCAGGGTGACGGCTGGCTGCTGGGTGGTGGGCTGCTGGGTGGTAGTATCGTTGTCGTCGCCACAGGCGGCGATAATGGCTGCTAAGGTGAGCAGCAGGATGATGGTCTTTTTCATTGTCTTTTTTTATAGTTTTTCTGTTTTCAGAAGTCTATAGCAGCCATGAGCGAGACGTTGCGTCCCGGCTCGGGCACGTCGATGAGACGGTAGAAGCTGGTGTGGTCGTAGTAGCGCCGGTCCAGGAGGTTGTCGGCATGTAGCGTGAGTCGCACGTTATACTGTCCCCAGGCAAACTGCGTGCCGGCTGTGGCGTCGAGACGCCAGTAGCCGCTGGTGGGCTTCTCAGGCGGCACGATGTCGTGCTGTGAGCCCACGAGGTGGGCGCTCAGCCCCACGTAGTCGTGACCCACGAGATGGAAGGCGTAGCGCAGTGCGCCGTCGGCCGACCATGGCGTGGAGAAGGGCACGGTGTAGCCCTTCTTGGGCCCCGAGCGCTGCTCGGCATGCAGATACTCGGCGCCGAGCTCGGCGGTGAGCCGGCTGGTGACGTGCCATAGGGCCTGCGCCTCAAAGCCGTAGCGCAGCACGCGCGCCTGGGTGTACTGGTAGAGCTGCAGCCCCTCGTCGGTGTAGCGTGGCGTGGGGTTCAGATAGATGTAGTTAGGAAAGATGTTGACGAAGGGGTCCACATGCAGGGAGAGCACGTCGGAGTCGTAGCTCAGCGTGGCGTCGGCCTGGTAGGACTCCTCGGGGTCGAGCGCGGCATTGCCCTGCTCGTAGCGGAAGATGTGGTAGTTCACACCGTCGGCACCCAGCTCCTTGGGTATGGGCACGCGGAAGCTCTTGCCCACATTGGCCTTCAGCACGAAGGGCTTGGCATCGACGGTGATGCCTGCCGACCAGGTGAGGCTGCTGAATCTGCGAGCGATGGCAGCCGAGCGCTGCTTGCAGATGCTGTCGCCCGTGTCGACGATCCACTCTCCCTGCTGCTCGATGACGGGTGTGGCATACCAGTCGCGATAGCTGTGTATGGCGGTGCGGGCGATGTCGTAGCGCAGGCCTGCGTTGAGCCTGACGCGTGAACCAAGGGCGATCTGGTCGGTGG
Source organism: uncultured Prevotella sp. (assembly GCA_905234355.1). Classification (GTDB taxonomy): domain Bacteria; phylum Bacteroidota; class Bacteroidia; order Bacteroidales; family Bacteroidaceae; genus Prevotella. Next base: position 2,735 of record CAJOHP010000004.1, read on the forward strand.
CGTAGGCACCGGCAGTGGCCGTCTCGAAGTCGGGGATGATAAACCCCCACCCTCCCCTTCGGTTGTGCTGATACTCGCCGCTGAGTCCTGCGCGCAGGTCGTGGTGCTCGGCAGGCTGCAGGCGCAGGGCGAGCTGTGCGGTGAGCGTGTGCTTGCGGAAGCGGCGCTCCAGGGTGCCGGGCGGCGTGGGCATGTAGCCGTGGGAGAGCGGCTCGGAGTGCTCCTGGCGCAGGTTGTTCTGATAGGCCAGGTTGAGGTCGGCGTGCCAGGTGTCCTGCTGCCACGAGGAGTGGCTGATGAGCTTCAGGTGGTTGACACTCTGCGAGGGCAGGCTGATGTCGCGCCGCGAGCGGTCGTAGTCGATGGTGGAGAGCCGCACCTCGAGTCCGTGGGCATTGGCAAAGAAGCCGCTCTTGCTGTAGGTGTCGGAGATGAGCAGGTCGGTGTGGAAGCGGTATCCGACATAGCCGAGCATGAGCAGTGCGTCGCGCTCGGTGCCGGCGGTGTTGCGCAGCCGCTGCCGGTCCAGGGCTATGCGGTAGCTGTAGTAGCTGATGCTGTCGGTGGGCACGCGGTAGTCGGCATAGTCGATGAGGGTGACGTTGGCGCGGCAGAACCACTGCCGGCGTCGGCCCTCGAGTCGTGCTGCGAGTCCGAGCTGCTCGTTGTTGGTGCGTCCGAAGAGCTGCAGCGTGCCGGCGAAGGGCTCTGTGGGCACGTGGTTGCTGTAGAGGCTGAGCACGCCGCCGATGGCGTCGCTGCCGTAGAGCAGTGCTGCCGGGCCCTTGATGACCTCGGCGCGGTCGACGGCAAACTGGTCTATCTCTAGTCCGTGGTCGTCGCCCCACTGCTGCCCCTCGTGCTTCACGCCGTCCTGTGCCACAGCCATGCGGTTGGCGCCGAGCCCGCGTATGGTGGGCTTGGACTGTCCGGAGCCTATGGCGCGCGCCTTGACGCCGGGTATGGCCTCGAGCGTCTGCATGAGACTGCCGGCGAAGTGCTCGTCCAGATAGTGCTTGTCCACCTGCACGCTGCTCTGCGAGGAGCGCAGCTGGTGGTCACGGCTACTCTTTCCGGTGATCACGACGCCGTCGAGGGCGATGGTACTATCGGGTGGTGCTGCCCATGCTGAGAGCAGGGCAGACAGAATAAGGGTTGTCATGTGTGTGTGTGAAAGGGATAGTGAGTGCTGATAACTTCACATAAGTATAATAAAGGTGGGTTCTATTAATTCCCACGGTTTGTGTTGACATAGATGGAGTATTAACCTTTTGCCATCTTTCTGGCTCTTTTGCCTCCATTTTGTAAGGTCGTGTAGCCCGCTACACTCCTTCTTCCACTTACAAAATGGGAACCAAAATAGCTCAGAAATCTGCCAAAGCGAATTAATAGAACCCACCTAAAGCGACCCACCTTAATCCAGGAGAGGTGCCGCATCAGCCGACCGACGGCGGGGCTCTCAGGGAGACCATGGTCCCTGAGCCTCCCGGGACACTGCAGGGAAAAGGCAGGGGCAGTCGTGCCACCACCTTTTTATATATAGCCACGGCCAAGACGACGGCGGCTACAAAGGGCACGCTGATGAGCTGGCAGAGCACGCAGCTGTCTACGCTGGCTGTGGCCTCGGCAATGTGGCCGCTGTGCTTCACGTGGCCAATGCACTCCTCACACGTGGCCTCCGCACAGGCGGCGGCAGCGTGGACATGGAGGGAGGCAAGCAGCAGCATGCTGACAAAGACGACCAGCAGCAGCCGTGCTGAGTGCGTGCGCTTTAGTTCTATCACGAGGTCGAGATGCGCTTTAGTGCCATCTCGGGTGCAAAGTTACGAACAATAGGCGAAACGACCAAATTATCGGCGAGGGATTTTTTTCGAGGGGCGTGGTGCAGGAAAAACTGTGGATAACGTGTGGATAACTTGTGAAAACAGCTGTGGATAACCCCGCCGTTATCCCACCGGTTGGAGCACGGCAGGGATATCCACCAAGTTATGAAAAGTTTTTTAGTCACTTTTCCACATATTTCTGCGGGAAAAAGATATAAACTTTGTAATTTTGCACCGAAATAGCAAATTGTGGATAACTGTGTCTTTGCACTCATTATCAGTGAGAAAGCATGCACAGCAGTGGTGGAAAAGCTCCATACCACGGGTGGACAACGAAAACGGCAAGCAAAACGGGAAAAAGTTTTCCACTTATCCACAGCGCATCATATAGTTCATTCTATTTTATAAAAGAAAAGAAAAAATAAAAAAGATAATAATGAGATGTTGAAAAACGAATGGAAAGAACAGGGCTACATCAGTGAGCCCGTGGCCTCAGGCACCGACCTGAAGGCCGAGATCAGGCGTCTGTGCCAGGAGAAGGACGCCATCATCCTGGCCCACTACTACACGACGGGCGACATACAGGAGGTGGCCGACTTCGTGGGCGACTCGCTGGCGCTGGCGCGCAAGGCCGCCCAGACCGATGCGCGCATGATGGTGATGTGCGGCGTGCACTTCATGGCCGAGACCTGCAAGCTGCTGTCGCCGGCGAAGACGGTGCTCTGCCCAGACCTGAACGCGGGCTGCTCGCTGGCCGACTCGTGCCGTGCCGACGACCTGCGGCGCTTCAAGGAGGAGCATCCCGGATACCAGGTGGTGAGCTACGTGAACACCACGGCGGCGGTGAAGGCACTGACCGACGTGGTGGTGACGAGCGGCAACGCCAAGAAGGTGATAGACCAGCTGCCGCAGGATGCACGCATCATCTTCGGTCCCGACTACAACCTGGGCAACTACATCAACAGCGTGACGGGCCGCCAGATGCTGCTGTGGCAGGGCGGATGCCACGTGCACGAGCGCTTCTCGGTCGAGGCCATAGCACGGCTGAAGGCCGAGCACCCCCACGCCCTGGTCATGGCCCACCTGGAGTGCAAGGCGCCTGTGCTGGCCATGGCCGACGTGAAGGGCTCTACGGCCGACATGCTGCGGTTTGCACAGCAAAACGGTGCAACACAGTTTATCGTCGCTACAGAGGCTGGCATCCTGCACGAGCTGCAGCGCACGTGTCCCGACAAGCAGTTCATACCCGTGCCCCCAGAGCTGAGCGAGCAGCAGGAAGGCACCACGTCGTGCGGATGCAACGAGTGCCAGTATATGAAGATGAACACACTGCTGAAGATATACAACACCCTGAAGCATGAGTGGCCCGCCATAGAGATAGACCCCGAGCTGGCCCGACAGGCCGTGAAACCCATAGAGCGCATGCTCGAGCTGAGCTGAACAGACCCAACAAACACATGAGAGATATGACGAAAGCATTATGGAGCACGCTCTGCGCGTGTGTGCTGAGCGTTGTGCAGGCTCAGGCCCAGGACTATATCGTGAATATAGAGACGTGGCCCGTGCAGCGCTTCCTGACGGAGGTGGAGTATGGGCGCACATCGAAGAGCAGGGTGGCCGACTATGTGGATGGCGCCCCCTACCGTCTGGACCAGCCCAACCCGCTGCGGCTGCCCCTGCCATGGGGCATGAGCGAGGGCATCACCGTGACCTTTGCCGACAACGAGAACTATGCCGACGCACGCGAGATGGCGGTGGAGAGCGGACAGACGGAGGTCATCGTCTACAACCTCGTGCCGCAGCACACCTACTACTATAAGATGGAGGACGCGCTGGGCCAGGTCGTGGCCGAGGGACAGGTGCAGACACGCGGACAGGTGCGCATGATCTATGCTCCCAGCATATACAACGCACGCGACATGGGCGGCTGGCGGACCGACGACGGCCTGCGCGTGAAGTATGGCAAGCTCTACCGGGGCAGCGAGCTCAACCGCGTGAACACGGCGACGGACGAGGACCTGAAGCTGTTCCGACAGCTGGGCGTAGAAGCCGAACTCGACATACGCAGTGAGGAGGAGCGCAGCGCCATAGCCGACGCCGACCATTCTGCATTCGGCTTTTCTGCCGCCGACGATACCTATCTGAGCACCCAGTACTTCGGCTGCTACTCCTACCACCTGATAGGGTCGAGCTACATAGCCGGCTATAAGGCCGCCTTAGACTTCGTGATAAAGAGCCTGAAGGCCGGACGGCCCGTCTACTGCCACTGCATACACGGTGCCGACCGCACAGGGCTGCTTGCCATCTTTATAGAAGGTGTGCTGGGTGTGAGCTACGACCAGATAACGAAGGACTACGAGCTCACGTCGATGTCGCAGGTGGGCGAGCGCATCAAGACGCGCTACTACGATGCCATCATCAACTACATGAGCCGCTTCCCAGGCCAGACGCTGCAGGAGCGTATGGCCTACTATCTGCGAGTGCGTGTGGGACTGACGGCCGACGACATAGCCTACCTGCGCAGTGCACTGCTGGAGGATCCCAACCAGAGGCCGTCCGACAGCGGCGTGGCCACTGGCATGGAGCAGATAGTCATGGTGGGTAGCGGCCGTGCGGCGTGTGGTGCTGCGTACAGCCTGAGCGGACGCCGCTGCGACGTGAAGCGCGGACTGAAGATAGTGCGTGGCCGCAAGTATGTGGTGCGCTGAGCTATCGGCCCACCACCGTTTTCCTTCCGCCTACAATGTAGATGCCCGGCCTGAGCTGCTGCCCGGTGCCGGGCATCTTTGTGCCCGAGAGCGAGTAGGAGGCGGCGGGTCGCTGCCGTGTGGCTGCGGCATGGGCCAGGGAGAGCCGGTAGATGTAGTTGATGCGGCCGTCCATGTAGCTCATGCGCTTGGCTATCCAGTCGGTGATGTAGGCTATCTGGCTGTCGAAGTCGATAGTGCGTCCGTCGAGGTCGCTGTCGCCGCTCCATCGCTGGGTCTCGCGCCGGGCCGCGCCGCTGCTTGTGAGCAGGCGGTAGTAGCGCTCGTAGCGCGCTATGAGGCTGTCGGTGGCGAGACAGCCAAGGCGCAGGTAGCGGTAGCGGTCGACGACTTCTTGCGTGAAGTGGGCGGCACCGGTGCTGAAAAGACGGTCGACGAGGTGTATGGCATTGTGCAGGGGGTAGTAGGGCGAGACATACTGCTCGCCGTAGCGTATGGCCCAAGGCTGCCCTATGGTGCAGTCCATGTCCCACGGCAGAGGCGTAAGACGCCGGTCCGTCTGCTGGTCGTAGACGGCCCAGAGCATGTTCTTGCCATGGTTGTCGATGCCGGCAAGCACATTGGTAAGCAGGTAGAAATCGACTAAAACGGGTATGTCGAAGTATTGGCCTACATCTTTTCTGAACTCTTCGTCGGAACTGTTGACGACGAAGCTGACTGCCTTGTAGAGTGTGCTCCAGTCGGTCGTGTCGTTGTCCTTCAGGTCCGGATACTTCACCTGGAAACTGCCCCAGTGGTCGTTGCCGTTGTTGTAGGGTCCTGTGAGGTCGTGCATCTGGGTGTTCTCATAGCCCTCAGCTTTCCATAGACAGCCTCGCACCTGTCCATTGCTCACTTTCTTCACGCGGATGAGCTTCCGGTCCATATTCTCCGTCAGGCTGTAGATGCCCCAATACTGATTGTTGAGAAAGAGCTCCACTACCCTACCCCTCACGCCCAGTTGCGCCTTGGGTTGGATAGTGCTCCAGTAGGGTTGAGCACCCATGTCGTTCCATAGTTCGGTGGCGATGTGGTTGCGCAGCCGGAAGACGTCTGTTTGTCCTGCATCGAGCAGCCATTTGTTGTCTTTGCGCATTTGCAGCAGGCTCAGGTTGTCGGGAAAGTCTATTTTGTAGTTGTGCTTATGCCTGCCTTGAGCATTGGTGGTGCCGCCGCGGTGCTTTACGTTTGCTGTGGCTGTCAGGGTGCTTTCTTGGGCTGGGTCGGCTATGGTGACGGTGGCTGGTGTGTAGTCGTTGGTAAAGTGATCTTGCAGCCGCATGATGGGCAGTGTGGTGAAGGCGAGAAATCCGGCCAGCACATCGCCCTCGTCGTTACTGAGAATAGTGGCATACATCTTCTGGGGTGACAGGCGGTAGAAGGTGCATGTGGTGTCGGCTCTGTGGCCGTCGATGATGGCGTGGGTCCATCGGCTTTGCAGCCGTATGCTCAGTGTGCGGTTGCCGTTGCACATCTCCTCGGGCAGAGTGGCCAGCCATAGGTGTGTGGTTTCGTCGAAGAACACTTCCCGGCCCTCGATAAAGAGTTGTGCCTGTGACAGTATTGCCTTCAGCACAAGAAGCGATGAGAGTAGAACCCGTCTGAGCATGCCTTCCGATAGTCAGTGTGTGGTGTATTTCTTTCCGTTCCTGATGTGCAGTTGCAGATGACGCGAGTCAGCTTTTATGCGCCTTCCTTTTATGTCGTATGTATTTGTCGGAAGGTTGCGACTGACGGCAGGCGTGGCTATGTCGGTCTCCACGTCGTGGATGTTGGCATCAAGCCAAGCACGCCGCCTGTTGAACCATACAATGGCATCGCTCACGTTGCGTTGCGCGGTGGGCTGCAAGCAGTTGAAGCGGTGGCCGTCGAGTATGCGTGAATAGTTCATCTTACGGCACTCGTCGGAGTTGGTGAAGTCTTGCAGAAACTGCTCCATCTGGCCGAAGATGGAGTCGCGCATTTCCTGCCATAGCTGGTAGTAGCAGTGAGCAAAGGTTTTGTTGTCGCTTGAGAGCAGCAGTGGGAAGTAGAAGAAATTGCTCTCGTGGATGCGTGCCCACTTGTCGTTGTTGCGGAAGGCAGAGTCGAAGTCCCAGAGCGTGGCCATGGCAATCTTGGTGGTGTCGCTGCTATCGTACTTCGTCAGGTAGATATTGGCGCCTCCGCTGTCGTAGGTGCCCAGGATGTCTTGGGCCAGCAGCCAGGCGGCAAAGGAGCGGGTGTCGATGTATTGTTGGTAGCTGCCGTTGCTGATGGCCTGCTCCATGATGTTCACCATTTGCTGTAGGTATCCTATCTGCTCCATACTGATGTCTTCGCTGTCAGGATATTTGATGGTGTACTCCTTGTCGAGCAGTGTCTTGAAGAAACAGTCTTCGTTCCACCAGTAGGAGTCGCGCTCGAAGAGATAGCCTGTGGCCTTGTCTATGTTGATGCGGCAGTCGCGGTTGCGCCTGACTTGTTCCACGAGCATGTAGACGCCGAGATTGTCGCCATTGAGTATGAGATTGACAAATTTATATGCCGGTGTCCATCCTCCCAGTCCCATCAGCTCGTTGAGCTTCAGTCCTATCATGGCGTTGAGCTTGGAGTCGCCCTCGTGCAGCAGCACCCAGTTTTTGTCGTAGTAGGCTTCGTCGCCACGGCCGAGTAAGTCACCTTTCTTCTCGAGTTTTATCTTGTAGGGATATTTGGCGTAGTAGTATGCACTGGTGTTTCCTCGCACCTTGATAGTCATGCCGCTTTGGTCTTTGCTGTAGTCGCCGCTGTCGTAGATGGTGCTGTCGCCTTCGGTAAGTATGCATCGTCCCGCCACCTTGTTGGCATTGGTCACGCCAATGCCGTTGGCTCCTTCTGGAGGCCATACAAACTCGCAGGAGGGTGTCTCGCCGTCGATGGTACGGACAGAGAGTATGGCTGCTCCCTGGCGAGCTAGTAGTATAGAGTCGCTGTTAGCAGCTTGCAGGCCATGGCTTGCGGCCAGTAGGATGAGGAGTATGATGGTTGTCGTTACGGCTTTCATCGTACTGTGTATTTCTTTCCGTTTTTCACGTAGATGGTATGCTTGGCGGCGTGGCTGGGGTCTGTCTGCTGTCCGGTGATGCTGTAGATGCGGCTGTGTGTGGCAGGCTGCGGGGTGTGGCTGCTGATGCCGAGGTTGAGGTCCATCTCGTCGAAGCACTGGTCCAGATAGTCGAGTCGCTGGTCTATCCACTCGCAGATGTACTGGGTGTGGGCCTCGAAGTCGATGGTGCGCCCGTCGATGTCGGTGTCGCCGCTCCACCGCTGCTGCTCGCGCTTGTCGGCGCCGCAGGAGGCAAGCAGGTCGCGGTAGTGGCGGTAGCGGCGCTGCAGGCTGTCGGCACTGAAGACGCCCTGGCGCAGCTCGCGGTAGCGGTCGATGGCCTGCTGGGTGAAGTGGCTGTGCCCCATCTCGTAGATGAGCCGCTCGATGAGCGTGATGCTGTACTCCAGGCGGTAGTCGGGGCGCACGGCCTCCTCGTTGAACTTGGTCACCCAGGGCTGACCCACGCTGCAGTCGAGGTCCCATACGGCGGGGGTGAGCTTCTTGTCGACGGCCTTGTCGTAGACCGCCCAGAAGATGTTCTTGCCGTTGTTGTCGGCGGCCGAGAGCACGTTTTGGAAGAGGAAGTAGTCGATGATGACGGGCAGGTCGAAATACTCCTCGCAGTGTGCCAGGAAGTCGGCCTCGCTGCTGCGGGCGCTGAAGTCGATGGCCTGTGCCAGTGTGCTCCAGTCGGTAGTGTCGTTGTCGTTGAGCTCGGGATATTTCACCTCATATCCCTCCCACGTCTCGCTGTGGCTGTCCCATGGTGTGCTGTAGCCCCCGAAGACGGCCGCGAGGCTGTGGCTGACAGCTTTCCAGAGGCATCCGTGCACCTCGGCCGTGGCTTCGTCGGCCTTCTTGAGCTTCATCTGCTTGCGGTCCATGTTCTCGGTGAAGGCATAGATGCCACGGTACTCGTCGCCGAGAAACACCTCGACGACGCGTCCGCTGATGGAGGAGCGTGCCTTCGGCTTCCTGTCGGCATAGTAGGGCGGTGTGGCGAAGTCGGTCCACAGCTCGTTGGCGATGAGGTTGCGCAGGCGGAAGACGTCGGCCTGTCCGGCGTCGAGCAGCCAGGTGTCGTCGTTGCGCAGGTCGAAGAAGGTGTGGTCGGCATCGAGCTTGATCTTGTAGTTGCGCTTGTGGCGGTCCCAGCCGTTGGTGGTGCCACCGCGCCATTTCACGCGCGGGGTGAAGTGCTGCGTGAGGCTGCTGTCGGGCGACGTGACGAGCAGTTGGCCGCGCACGTAGTCGTAGCCGAAGGTGCCTTTGAGCTGCACGATGGGCAGGGTGGTGAACATGATGTTGGCTGAGATGAGCCTTCCGTCGGCCGTGGCCATGGAGGTGAAGTAGGTGTGCTGGGGCGACACGCGGCGGAAGGTGTAGTGGTCGGTGATGACTTGTCCGCCTATCATCAGTAGGCGGCAGTCGTCGTCCATACGGATGGTGGCCTCGAGGTCGGTGCCGTAGACGCTCTGGGGCACACAGGCCAGGATGGTGTGCGACAGGCTGTCGTAGGCCACCTGACGTCCGTCGATGCTGAACTGGGCTGTCGTGGTGATGGTGAGTGCTAAGAGCAATGCGGTTGTCAACAGTCGGTTCATTCTGGTTCTTTTGTTATTAGGTGGGCTCTATTTCTGAAGTTGTCTGCAAATTTAGCAATTACCTGTCAATAGACAAAATATTTTTGTTATTTTTTCAGGTTTCGCTTCTCTTCCACTTCTCGCTCATCGCCTTCAGAGCCAGCGGGACAGCCATGCCCACTATGGTATAGGCTATCCATGTGTAGCTCCCGGTGAGCTTGTTGTCGACGATGATGCCGTACATATTATCAGCGGGGATGTGCCATAGACCGATGATGGCGGCAGAGACTATCTTGAAGGCCAGCAAGTGCCAGGTGAGTATGGTGAGTGTCTGTCGGCCTATAGCGGCCAGCGTACTGCTGATGAGTGCCTGTCGGTCGAAGAGCCACGTGCAGGCTGCTGTCGTGGCATAGATGCCGCAAAGGGCGGCGATGGCATAGACGAGCGTCAGCTGCGGCTGCATGGACGGTATTTCGGTCTTGACAAACAGTGAAGCCGTCACGGTCAGTGCAAGGGCAATGCTGAAGTGCAGCTTGTGGAAGTGTGGCTGTACGTCGCGAAGGATGAACCCGCAGTAATAGAAGAAACAGCATAGCAGGCCTTGACCCTTGAGGCTGTCGTAGCCCAGGATATAGAGTGCGGTGGGTAGCACAGGCATGAGCAGGAAGAGGGCGTGGCACAGCTTGGGATAGCGGCGTAGCCCTGCGCTGACGAAGACCACTGCGAAGCTGCATAGGAGTAGATAGCGCAGAAACCAGTAAGGCCCAAGCAGTTCGTGCCATGTGCCCATGGTGAGCAGGCCGAGCGCTATGTGGGGCAGGCTGTCCAGCGGGTAGTGCTCGTTGGTGATGCCTATGCTGAAGAAGAGTTGGTTGAGAGCGAAAAAGACGATATTCCACTTCAGGAAAGTCCAGTATATGCGTTGCATGCGCTTTCTGACAAACAGTGCTTTGTTGTCTAGATAGTACTCCTTCAGGCAGTAGCCGCTAAGGAAGAAAAACAAGGGCATGTGGAAGACATAGATGAAATCGTGCAGCCACTGTGGGCAGCCGCTGTGTCCGATGACCATGAGCAGGATGCCCAGACCTTTGGATGCATCGACGATGTCGGTTCTTCTTTGTACTGTTGCCATAAGCGTGTGTCGGTGTGTAGGAGCCTACATCGCCTTCCAGTGGGCGGGCAGGAAGTCGGGCTTGTCCCATGCCGGGTTCTTGAACCACTGGCGCGGATAGACCTGGAGTGATGACTTGTGGGGCGAGAGGTAGGCGGCCCAGAAGCTGAAGGTGGAGTTGGCAATGATGTGGCCGTGGCACTGGCTCATAAGGAAGAGTTCGATGTGGTCGGGTGCATCGGGTTGCGGCTCGACAAAGACGGCCTGTGGCAGGTGCAGCTGTTGTCTGGCCCAAGCGATGTCGTCGGAGAAGACATAGAGTCGTGCCTCTGGCTGCTGGCCGAGACACCACTGGGCGGCCTGCTGATAGTATGACGGCGGGCAGACACCGAAGTTGTCGACGTTGGCGGGCAGCAGATAGTCGCCCCGACGCACATGGACGGCTATGGCACACTGTGACTGGCTGATGTCGTCGAGCAGTCGGCTGTGGTAGTTGTTCAGGCTGAACTGCCGGAAACGGAGCACGTCGCGAGCCTGGGTGATGAAGCGTGCGTGCTGGCTGTAGTCGTCGATGTAGAGGCAGTCAGGCTGGCTGTCGTCCCACAGGCGGGGGAAGATGCGGAGCAGGCGGCACAGTTTGATGAGCGCCACGCACGGTGCCATCCACAGCGGTTGTGGCGGCAGGCTGACGTCGAAGCAGTCGCTCACGAGCAGGCCATGGTGCTGCTTCAGTTGGCGGCGGTAGTAGTAGAGGTGGGTGCGATGGCCGGCGTCGTGCAGCTGCCGGTAGCGGCAGTACTCAAAGAGCTGGTTGCCCAGTCCGCCTTTTATGGTGACTATCTTCATGGTGTTTTCGGTCTCCTATTTTTTCTTGACAGGGTGTGGTCTGAAGGCAGGGGATATGCAGCTGCGGTGTGGCTGGTCGTAGTTGAACGAGATGCCCGCCAGCTCATAGAGCAGGAAGGGCACATCGGCCAGACAGACGTGTCGGTGGGCAGCCTGCCGTATGCGCTCGCAGGTCTGGGCATGACGCTGCTGATAGCTGTCGCTGCACCATATCATCAGCGGTATCTGGAAGACATGCTTCAGGGCCGTGGTGTCCTGCACGCTGGCAAAGCTGCGGCCGAAGAGACGGTCGGCTCCTTCGTAGACGAGTTCGCCGTGGTCGCTGAGGCAGACCACGACGGCATCGCTCTTGCGGAAGAGGTTGAGGATGGTCCAGAGGCTATGGTCGTTGTAGAGCGTGGCATTGTCGTAGTCGGCCACCTGCTGTCGCTGCTGCTTGCTGAGTCCGGGACGGTGTATGTCTGTGGCGGTGAAGCGCGCAAAGGTGTCGGGGAAGCGCTGGCGGGCATCGAAGTGCTGTCCCATCAGGTGTATGATGTTGAGCGAGCGCGGATGGCGCTGCAAGTGGCTGCTCTGCTCGGCGATGAAATCGGCATCGTAGGGCGAGCGCGTGGTGTTGCGGTAGTCGAAAGAGTGGCTGTTGATGTACTGCGGATTGAGGAAGTAGCCACAGCTGTAGTCGAGCTCGCCGCCCGAGGCACGTGTGTACTGATTGTCGATGTAGGTGACCGTCCATCCTGCTTTCTTGAAGACAGCGGGCATGACGATGCAGGCGAGTGAGTCGTGGTCGCTGTCTTCACATCCCTTCTGTGTGAAGAGGTAGCGCATGGCAAAGGCCGTGCCGTTGGTGGGTGTCTCGGCGTGGGTGAAGATGGTGAGTGAGCCGCTGTCGCGCTCGGCTTTGAGATGTGGCGACGTGGACAGTGGGTAGCCGTAGAGACTGGAGTGGTGCTTGTCGAACGACTCGCCTATCACCAGCACGATGGTGGGTGGTGTCTCGGCGCTGTCGGCAGGCTGCCGGATGCTGATGCGGTCTATCATGGCCGTCATGGTCTCTATGTCGCGGTGGCTCTCGGCCACGAAGAGGCAGGAGTGCATGGCCTCGTTGAGTGTGTTCATGCCTAAGGGAAAGGGCAGAATGTTGAGCCACAGGGCCACACCGCCTGCGGCCACGGCCGTGGCAAGTACCTTTCCCGGCCATCGGCGCGGCCAGGAGTCAGTGCTGCAGCGCTGCCACAGCCACCTGTAGGCCAGGGGCAGTGCCATACCCACGGCGATGCAGAGCAGCGACTTGGGGGTGAGGAGAAAGACGCGGGCAAATTCGGCTGTCTCTTGCCACGATGTCTGCAGGATGAGTGTGACGATGGCCGGATTGAGTCGGGAGCCGAAGCAGGCGTAGGTGAACGTCTCGGTGAAGAACAGGAGGTAGAGCAGCGCGAGCACAGCGTTTTGCAGTGTGCTGCTCCGGTGGGTCACCCACATCAGGATGAGTGCATAGGCCGCCGACTGCATGGCAGCACCGATGAAGAGCGCCTTGGCAAAGTGGTCGGGCTCATAGCCTGCCGGCAGGCTCAGCAGCAGTGTGGCAGTGAGAGCAAAGAGCTGTTGTCGGGAGACTATCGGGCTTTCCATCGGCTGTGCTTGTAGGAGAGATAATAGCCGGACAGGACGAAGACGTAGGGCATCAGGGGGTCTTTGAAGCGTGTCTCGCCGTGCATCACGACGGCGATGGCCAGCGTGCCGCCCACGACGATGAACAGCGGCAGAAACAGCTGCCTCCAGCGCTGCTCCCTCACGAGCCTGACGGTGCCCAGGAGGGCCAGCAGCATGAAGAAACAATAGAAGGCAAAGCTCGCCAGCGAGAGATACTGTGCAAAGCTCAGGCGGAACAGCTCGCCGGCTATGTGGCGGTAGGGGATGGTGATGTAGTTGTTCTCGGGCAGCGACTTGTCGGCGAGGAAGGCAGGCATGTTGTCGTACTCAGGTATATACATGTAGAAGATGCGGCCGGGTATCTTTCTCAGGTAGTCGAGCTTGTGGTCCTTCAGGTAGTCGAGGCTGCGCTCGCGCCAGATGCGCTCGAAGTCGAAGCAGTCCATCTGTCGGCGCTCGTCGGGGCTGATGTAGCGTGGCAGGCCTTCGGGCCACAGGGGCTGGCCGTAGTGCGGTGCCACGGGGGCACCGTCGTAGCACTCGTCGACCATGGAGAACCAGTAGCTGCGCGCTTGATAGACGAAGTGTCCGGTGCGCACATAGCACGACGTGCCCACCACGCCGATGAAGAGCAGCAGGCCTGCGAGCATCGTGGCTGTGGCCGCATGGCGCAGACCCTTCCTGCCCCCTGTGACCAGCAGATAGGCCGTGATGGCCACAACGAAGATGGTGGCCGTGGGGCGGAACCAGTTGGCCAGGGCCAGCAGCACGCCCATGACGAGGTAGGGCCAGTAGGGCTTACGGCTGTCGCGTGCGTGGGTGCGTCGCTCCCCTACCCTCTCGTGACGGACAAAGAGGAAGATGGTGAGCACGCAGAGGAAGGTGGATGGAATTTCGCTGGAGACCATGGTGCTCTGTCCCCAGTTGTTGGGATAGAGCATGAAGAGCACGATGGCCGCCACGGCTGCACGCGGACCGAAGAGCTGCCGGGTGGTGAGTGCCATGCAGAGGGCGGTGCCCGCCTTGAGCACGCACAGCAGCATGAGCAATGGCGTGAGACTCGTGAAGAGCCACCATGACAGCTGGGTGAGGCAGATGATGCCTACGTTCCAGACGAAAGGTGTCTGCTGGTAGATGGATACGGTGGGATAGGGCTGCCCCTCGGCCAGGCACCAGAGGGCATACTCCACGTAGCCCGCACCATCGTTGGTGGGTGTGTAGCCCACGGCGGAAAGCACGGCCAGCAGCCATCCCAGATAGATGGCTGCCAGCACGTAGATGGTCTTGTTGCTCTCCCCCACCCTATCTATGCTTTAAGACTTAGTTGACGACGGCAATCTTGCACACTGTGCCCTTCTTGCCGTCCTTGGTGGCCGTGGCCACCATGTAGACGCCGGAGGCCACACGGCGTCCGCTGCTGTCGCGCCCGTCCCAGGTGAAGGTGCCGCCGTTGCTGCGGCCCTGGGCGATGAGCTTTCCGCTGACGGAGAGTATCTTCACGTCGGCATCGATAGACAGTCCGCGCACGGTGATGACGCCGCTGTAGTCCTTGGTCACGGGGTTGGGGAAGGCATAGATATTGTCGGCGGTCATGTCGCTCTCGGCGGCGGTGGCGTCGGTCATATAGGTGCACAGGCCCGACTCGGTGCCGATGAAGAGCTCACCGCTCTCGTTGTCGATGACCATCGACTCGATGTTGTTGGAGAGTAGCGGGCTGTTTTCAGCGGTGAAGTGCTCGAGCTGCGTCATGTTGTCGGCCGAGATGAGATAGACTCCTGAGCCCTGGGTGCCTATCCACTTGCGTCCGCCGCCGTCGACGACGATGCTGCGCACCACCGTGCCGGCAAAGAGGTAGTCGGCATAGTTGCTGCCGTCGTTGCGGGGCACCTTGACCTGGGTGACGTGGGGGTTGGTCTGTCCTATCTGGTCTTTCTCGATGACAAACGGACCCATGTTGGTGGCCACCCAGATGTTGCCCTCCATGTCTTCGGTCACCATGATGGGGGTGTAGTCGCTGGTGGTGATGCCATCCTGGTTGACAAGGTTGTCGAAGTAGGTGATGATTTTATTTGTGGCGGGATCATAGCAGAAGATGCGTCGTCCCTCCCACATGGCGCTGACGAACCAGATGTAGCCCCGGCTGTCTTCATAGAGACCTTGCAGGTACTGCTTGCTCTTTTCGCCGATGAGCACCTCGGGCAGGTCGAGCACGTTCCACGTGCCGTCGCGGTCTATCCTGATGAGCGACTGCCCTACAACGTTGCTCTGCAGTACCCACAGTGTGCCCTGCTTGTCGAAGAAGACCGAGCGGCAGAGCACGTAGCGGTTGCTCGAGGTGGCAGGCTTGAGCAGGCTGTTGTCTTTGTTGTAGTAGTTTTTCAGCTGACCGTCGTAGAACTCGTAGAGGCCTGTGCGACTGCCGCCGATGATGCGCTTGCTGTCCTGTGGGTCTACGTCGACCTCCTGCATGTCGACATACTGCCACGAGCTGGACTCGGTGCCGGGGAACACGCCCTTGATGCCTTCGTCCTGCAGGTGGGACCACTCGTTGCCGTCGTAGACGAGTATGGTGCCGGGACGGTTCAGCTCGATGGACGACTCATAGCCCGTGGGGCAGCTGTAGAGTGTGTGGTTCTTGTAGCGCAGGAAGGTGAAGAAGTTGTTTTTCGGACCGCCGGGCTTCAGTGTTCGCACGGTCTCGATGTAGTCGTTCCAGTCGCTGAGATCCTGGTCGAAGAGGCCGGCGGGCACGCCGTCGGTGGTGGCGACCCAGTTGTGGGGGTCGATGAGGTTCTTTGTGAGCAGCGACGAGAGCACGCTACCGTCGGCCTTGCGGGCGTAGATGGTGCCGTCGCTGACGCCCACGGCCGTGATGGAGGCGCTGAGTATGTAGCTCTCGGCTATCTCGGTGCGTGCCATGTTGACCTTGACGATGCCGAAGCCAGTGGCTAGGTAGGCGTAGGGGCCGTACATGTAGATGTTGTTGACCGTCTTGTCGCCCATGATGGACTTGGCGTAGAGCGAGCTGAGGTTGACCACGTTGCCGTCGGCATCCATCAGGTCGATGTTCTGGTTCTTGTAGATGATGATGAGTCGCTGAGTGTCCTTGTTCCATGCAATGTGGTTGATGTAGGAGTCGCTCAGCGCCGTCACTTTGTCGTAGGTGCGGATGGAGTGGTCGTTGAGGTTGTAGCTGTAGAGGTCGTTGCTGGCGCGGACGAAGAGCTGTTGTCCGGCCTTGACGATTTGCTGTGGTTCGTAGTAGGACATGTGAGCCTTCCAGCTGCCTGTCTGTGCGAGTGCAGTGACGGTAGTGAGCAGCAGTGCTGCGAGCGAAGTGATGGTCTTTTTCATTATCGTTGGGGTGCTTATTGTTTGTCGTTGTTGTGTGGCAGGCCGAGCAGGAACTGTGCGAGCTGCTGTGTGGCGCGTGCGCGGTGGCTTATCTTGTTCTTGGTGCTTTCCGAGAGGTCGCCGAAGGTCATGGTGTAGCCGTCGGGACGGAAGACGGGGTCGTAGCCGAAGCCGTTGGTGCCCTCGCGCCAGTGGGTTATCTTGCCTTCGACGATGCCCTCGAATCGGTGCTCCTCCTTGATGCTGGTGCATCCGCAGGGGCACACGTCGTGCTTTAGTATTAACGCGATGACGGTGCGGAATCGTGCCTTGCGATTGTTATTTTCTCCTAATTCGCGCAGCAGTCGCTCTATGTTGGCCAGGCTGTCGTGTGGCTCAGCGCGGTTGCCGGGCTCCATGCTGGCGTAGCGTGCGCTGTAGATGCCGGGTGCGCCGCCGAGTGCGTCGACCTCCAGTCCGGTGTCGTCGGCGAAGCAGGACACGTGGTAGTGGTCCCACACATAGCGGGCCTTCTGCATGGCGTTCTCCTCGAGTGTGGTGCCCGTCTCGGGTATGTCGTCGTGACAGCCGATGTCGGTGAGCGACAGCACCTCTACCCTATCGCCTAGGATGTGGCGTATCTCGGCGAGCTTGTGCTCGTTGTTGGTGGCAAATACTATTTTCATTGGTTTATCAGTCTTGGGGTCTTGGGCTTGGTGGGGTCGATGTTTTTGCCGCCGGGGGTCTTCACCTTGATGGCGTCGAAGCCCTCGCCGAAGACGCCGATGACGGCGCTCTGCGATACGAAGGCGTGGGGGTCGATAATCTTGATGAGCCGGAAGATGTCGGTGCTCTCGCGCTTCTTGGCCAGTATGCAGAGCACCTTGCGCTTCTGTCCGGTGTACCAGCCGTGGGCGTCGAGTATGGTCACGCCGTGGTCCATGCCTGTGCCGATGGCGTTGGCTATCTCCTGCCACTTCTCCGAGAAGATGAGGAACTGCACGGAGGAGCGCTGCCGGTTGTAGATGTAGTCGAGCATGAAGTTTTCGATGACCATGGTGCATAGTCCGAAGACGACCATGTAGAGCCGCTCGAGCAGCGTGCCGAACTGCGGTATGAACAGACAGGAGCCGATGATGATGAAGTCGACGAAGCCCAGTACGGTGCCCAGCGACATGGTGTAGAACTTGTTGATGGTGGCGGCGATGATGTCGGTGCCGCCCGTCGACCCGTTGTTGACGAAGACGATGCCCAGTGCCGAGCCTGTCATCATGCAGCCGATGATGAGCGACATGAAGTCCTGTCCCTCGCCCAGTATCTTGACCATCTGTCCGGCCTGGTCGCGCGGCACCAGCTCCTTCATCAGTCCGAGCAGGAAGGTGAGCATGAGGATGGCATAGATGGTCTTCACCAGAAACTTCCACCCCAGGATGCGCAGCGCCATGAGCAGCAGGGCGGCATTGACGAGGAAGTAGGTGTACTGGTTGGGAAAGCTGGTGGCATACTCCACGATGGCAGCTATGCCGGCCACGCCGCCGGTGACTATCTCGTAGGGCATGAGGAAGAAGGTGAAGCCGAATGCATACAGAATGAGGCCGAGGGTTATGAAGACATAATCCTCGACCTCTTTCATGATGATTTTATGGTTCAGCGTCATGCGTTGCTTGTTCTTTCAGGAGTTCAGGAGTCCGGGTGGGTCCTGAGTTCACTTTATCACCAGGTTGACCATGCGCTTGGGCACGATGATCACTTTCACGATTTGCTTGCCATCGGTGTAGCGTGCTGTGCGCTCGTCGCTGCGCACGGTCTGCTCGATGGTCTGGTTGTCGGCGTCGGCGGGCAGCTGTATCTCGAATCGTGCCTTGCCGTTGAAGGCCACGCCCAGCTTCATCTGGCTCTCGACGAGATACTGCTCGTTCCACTCGGGCCACTGTGCGTCGCACACCGAGCCCTCGCCGCCGAGCATCTCCCACAGCTCTTCGGCTATGTGGGGTGCGAAGGGAGCGATGAGCACGACGAGCGTCTGCATCACCTCTTGGTTTTTACACTTGAGCTGCGACAGCTCGCCGGTGGCTATCATGAAGGCCGAGACGGCAGTGTTGTAGGAGAACTGCTCTATGTCCTGCGTCACCTTCTTGATGAGTTTGTGCAGCGACTTGAGCTCCTCGGGTGTGGCGGCGGCGGAGTTGTCGTTGCCAGATGCGGCAGCGGTGACCAGGTTCCAGAACTTGCGTAGGAAGCGGTGGCAGCCGTCGATGCCGGCCACGTCCCAGGGCTTGGACTGCTCGATGGGTCCGAGGAACATCTCGTAGAGGCGCAGTGTGTCGGCGCCGTACTTCTCGCAGATGTCGTCGGGGTTGACCACGTTGTACTTCGACTTCGACATCTTCTCGATGGCCTGCATCACGATGTACTTGCCCTCGGCATTGGTGACAAACTCGGCCTGCTGGAAGTCGGGCATCCATTGCCGTATCTTCTCTATGTCGAGCTCCTTGCCGTCGACGGTGCTGATGTCGGTGTAGATGGGGTCGGCCTCCTGACCGTCGTAGAGATAGCGGTTCTTCTTCGTCTCGTTGTCATACTCGGTGGTGAGCAGGTCGTAGCTCACATAGGTGGATGTGCCCTTAAGTCGGAAGACGAAGCTCGACCATCCCTGTATCATGCCCTGGTTGACGAGTTTCTTGAAGGGTTCGTCTTCGACGGAGTAGCCCGAGTCGTAGAGGAACTTGTTCCAGAATCGGGAGTAGATGAGGTGGCCTGTGGCGTGCTCGGAGCCGCCCACGTAGAGGTCTACGTTGCGCCAGTACTCGTCGGCGTCTCGGCTGACGAGCTGTCGGTCGTTGTGCGGGTCCATGTAGCGCAGGTAGTAGGCCGAGGAGCCTGCAAAGCCCGGCATGGTGTTGAGCTCCAGAGGGAAGACTGTCTTGTTGTCGATGTCAGAAACATCGACCACCGTGTCGGTCTTGGTGTCCCAGGCCCACTTTTGTGCGTGGCCCAGGGGTGGCTCGCCGTTGGCCGTGGGCTTGTAGTCCCTGACCTCGGGCAGCTCGAGGGGCAGGCACTCCTTGGGTATCATGTAGGGCATGCCGTCCTTGTAGTAGACGGGGAAGGGCTCGCCCCAGTAGCGCTGGCGGGAGAAGATGGCGTCGCGCAGACGGTAGTTCACCTTGACGCGTCCGAGTCCTTTCTCGGTGACAAACTTCTTTGTGGCGGCGATGGCCTCCTTGACGGTGAGGCCGTTGAGCGAGAAGCCGTCGATGGCCTGCTTGCCCGCCATGGGCGAGTTCATCACGATGCCCTCCTTGGCGTCGAAGCTCTCCTGCGATACGTCGGCACCCTCGATGAGCGGTACGATGGGCAGGCCGAAGTGGCGTGCGAAGGCATAGTCGCGCGAGTCGTGGGCCGGCACGGCCATGATGGCGCCTGTGCCATAGCCGGCCAGCACGTATTCGGCTATCCAGATGGGTATCTTCTCGCCGGTGAAGGGATTGATGGCGTAGCTGCCGGAGAAGACGCCGGTGACGCTGTGGTCCATCTGGCGCTCGCGCTCGGTGCGCTTCTTGACGTAGGCCAGATAGTCCTCGACGTCCTTCTGCTGTGCAGGTGTGGTGAGCTGCTGCACGAGTTCGGACTCGGGGGCGAGCACCATGAAGGTGACGCCGAAGATGGTGTCGGCGCGGGTGGTGAAGATGGTGAAGGCGTCGGTGGCGGGAGCCGACCCGTCGTCGGCGGGTGCCACCTTGAACACCATCTCCGTGCCCTCCGAGCGTCCTATCCAGTTGCGCTGGGCCTCCTTGAGCGAGTCGGTCCAGTCTATCTCGTCCAGTCCGTCGAGCAGGCGCTGGGCAAAGGCGCTCACCCTGAGACACCACTGCCGCATCTTCTTCTGCTCCACGGGGTAGCCGCCGCGCTCGGAGACACCGTTGACCACCTCGTCGTTGGCCAGCACCGTGCCCAGGGCGGGACACCAGTTGACCATCGTCTCGGCCAGGTAGGCTATGCGGTAGTTCATGAGCACCTCCTGCTTCTTCTTCTCGCTGAAGGCGGCCCATTCCGAGGCGGTGAAGTGCAGCTCCTCGGTGCCCAGTGCGCCGCAGTTCTCGGTGCCCATGAGCTCGAAGTGCTCGATGAGCTTGATGGTGGGCTGCACCTTGTTCGACGAGATGCTGTAGTACGACTTGAACATGCGCTGGAAGGCCCACTGCGTCCACTTGTAGTATGCTGGGTCGCACGTGCGCACCTCGCGGCTCCAGTCGAAGGAGAAGCCTATCTTGTCGAGCTGCTCGCGGTAGCGGTTGATGTTCTGCTCGGTGGTGATGGCGGGGTGCTGGCCCGTCTGTATGGCATATTGCTCGGCTGGCAGACCGTAGGCGTCGTAGCCCATGGGGTTGAGCACGTTGTAGCCGCACAGCCGCTTGTAGCGGGCGTAGATGTCGCTGGCGATGTAGCCCAGCGGATGGCCCACGTGCAGACCTGCACCGCTGGGGTAGGGAAACATGTTGAGCACATAGAACTTGCGCTTCTTCGGGTCCTCCACTACGCGGTAGGTGCCGTTGTCCACCCAGCGCTTCTGCCATTTCTTCTCAATCTCTCTGAAATTGTATTCCATACTTTACTTTGTTTCTTACTACTAATAGGTTGCAAAGATACAAATTATTTTTTATTTCTGCTTGTCGTTTGGAATTATTTCTGTAATTTTGCACTCAAATTCACATCGTTTAATCATTAAAACAAAAGAACTATGAGAAAATCTTTACGCTTTGCATTTCTGAGCATGTTTTTCATGCTCTGTGCAGGAGTTTCGGCACAGACGGTGGTGACCATCGACTTCGACACCGACTACCAGACTCTCTTCCCCACCCTGCCGGGCGTGTCTGACGGCAATGGCAGCTCCGACGGCGACTTCACGGAAAACACCACATCGACGGCTGTTGATGGTGTCACCGTCACTGTAACGGCAACTGAGTCGGGCACGAAGAACCGCATCTGGACTTCGGCTCCCCGTCTGCGCATGTATAACGGCACATTCACCGTAACTGGCAAAGGTATCACTAAGATTGATTTCACTGGCCACAGCACAAACTTCAATCTGAGCACCACCACAGGCACTCTTGAGGGCAAGACATGGGTAGGTCAAGCCGACGAGATAGAGTTTGCTGTGGCAAAGAACACCCAGATAAACAAGATTGTGGTGACGCTGGGCGGCGAGGTTATCAATCCTGACGACATTGCCAAGACACTTTACACTGAGGCCTTCACCGCCAACGAGGGTAGTTTCACCATCGACAATAAGGTGATGCCAGAGGATCTGACCTATGTGTGGAAGTTCAACAGCTATGGCGCTGTAGCTTCGGCCTTCGCCAACAGCACCAGCTATGAGACTGAAAGCTGGCTCGTGTCGCCTGTCATTGACCTGACCAAGGCTACAGAGACGTCACTCGAGTTTACTCATGCCCTGAATAAGTTCAGCACCATTGAGGCTGCCAAGGAACAGGCAACTGTTCTGGTGAAGGTTGGTGACGGTGAGTGGGCTCCGCTCGAGGGTGTTGTCTATCCAGAGGAAATGGGTTGGACTTTCATCGAGAACAGTATCGACGTTTCTAAGTTGTTTGACGGCAAGAAGGTGCAGGTGGCTTTCCGCTATACCAGCAACAGCGAGAGCGCAGGAACATGGGAGATAAAGCCTTTCACCGTGAAGGGTAAAGGCGAGGCTACTATCGAGGCCGTCGAGCAGCCCGCTACGCAGTTCCCCAGCATCGAGGCTCTTATCCTCGCAGGCAATACACAGAACATCGAGCTGACGCTGAGTGGTGCACAGGTCATCTTCAATGATGGTAATTACATCTACCTGCGCCAGCAGGGCAAGGCTATCTGCCTGTACCAGATGCCGCAGGACATCAAGGACGACCTGAAGGAAGCATCAGAGCTGGGCGGTACCATTCGTGGTGACTACGAGGTGTATAAGAACATGCCTGAGATGAAGGCAAACAAGTATACCGACATCAAATCGTATGGCCGCGACTGGTCTGAACTCTACGAAGTTATGCCCACACAGGCCACGCTGGCCGAGGTGAAGGGCGGCGCCCATGTGTGCGACCTCGTCACGCTCACGGCCACACTCGTGAAGGACGTGAAGCTCAAGGAGGACGGCACCGTGCAGAGCACTACCTACTATCTGCAGGACGACGACGACAACGAGGTGCTCGTGGTCAACAATGGCAAGAACCTCAACAAGCTCGAGGAGGGCGAGGTGATTGTGGTGACCGCCGTGGTGAACACCAGCAGCAACGGTGACTACCAGCTGAAGCTCACGAAGAACGCCGAGAGCACGTCGGGCATCGCCTCTGTCGCAGCCGGCAGCAGCAAGCAGGCTCCCGTCTACAACCTCGCCGGACAGCGCGTGGCTGCCGCCAAGAGCGGCCTTTACGTGCGCAACGGTAAGAAGTATGTGGTGAAGTAGGGTAGGGACCCTCTGCCACAGGTCTGAAGACAACCGCTCAGGGCGGCATTCTCACTGCGAGAGTGCCGCCCTGTCTTCTGTTTTACACATGTAGATGCCGCGGTCGCGGTAGTCGTGCATGGAGCAGCGGCGTTTCATTGAGGGCTTTTTTTCGCCGGCGTGCTTTTTGTGCTCGGCTTCCTCGTGCTTTCTGTGCTCGGCTTCTTTTTGTGTCATGGTTGTTTCTTTTTTTGGGGGCGTTTTTTTCTTCTTCCTTCTTCCTTCCTTGTCGTTCAGCAAGCTGCGCTATAGCGCAGCCTACGGGACGGCTGCAGGACGGCTGCAGGCCTTCCTGTAGGCCCTTGCGGCAGCTATCAGTGAGCCTCCAGCCAGTTTTGGCCGAAGCCCGAGTCGGCCACCAGTGGCACGGCCATCTGCAGGGCGCCCTGCATCTCTTCCAGGACGATGCGCTCCACCTGCTCCTTCTCCTCGGGAATGACGGAGAAGTTGAGCTCGTCGTGCACCTGCAGGATCATCTTGCTCCTGATGCCCTCACGCAGAAAGCGCTGGTGGATGCGTATCATCGCCACCTTGATGATGTCGGCCGCTGTGCCCTGGATGGGCGCGTTGATGGCATTGCGCTCGGCAAAGCCCCGTACCGTGGCGTTCTGTGAGCTGATGTCGGGCAGGTAGCGACGCCGGCCAAAGAGGGTAGTGACGTAGCCCTGACGGCGCGCCTCGTCCTTGGCGTGCTCCATATAGTCGTAGACGCGGGGGAAGGTCTCGAAGAAACCGTCGATGAGCTGTTTGGCCTCCTCGCGCGAGATGCCCAGACGCTCGGCCAGTCCGAACACGGTGATGCCGTAGATGATGCCGAAGTTGGCGCGCTTCGACTTCGTGCGCTCGTCGCGCGACACCTCGTCAAGTGGTTTCTTGTAGATGGTGGCGGCGGTAGAGGCGTGCAGGTCGTGGCCTTCGCGAAACACGCGTATCATGTTTTCGTCGCCCGAGAGATGGGCCATCACGCGCAGCTCTATCTGGCTGTAGTCTGCTGAAAAAAACAGACATCCAGGCTCTGCTACAAACGCCTTGCGTATCTCCTTGCCGTCTTCGCCACGCACGGGGATGTTCTGCAGATTCGGGTCGCTCGACGAGAGGCGGCCGGTGGCTGTGACACACTGGTTGAACGACGTGTGGATGTGACCCGTGCGGGCGTTGAGTAGGGTAGGGAGGTTGTCCACGTAGGTGGAGAGTAGCTTCTTCAACCCTCTGAAAGCCAGTATGTCGGCCACTATCTCGTGCTTGCCCTGCAGCTGGGTGAGCACCTCTTCGCTCGTGACGTACTGGCCTGTCTTGGTCTTCTTCGGCTTCTCCACAATCTTCATCTTGCCGAAGAGTATGTCGCCCACCTGCTTGGGCGACGCGATGTTGAACTGCTCGCCTGCCAACTCATAGATGCGCTGCTCTATCTCACCCAGTCGGGCAGTCAAATCTTTTGACGTTTGCTTCAGCGCATTGGTGTCCAGGCACACGCCGTTCATCTCCATCTCGGCCAGCACGGGCATGAGCGGCATCTCGATGTCGTAGAACAGTTGTTCGCATCCGTGATCGCGCAGCATCGGCTCCAGCCGGTTTTTCAGTTGCAGTGTGATGTCGGCATCCTCGCATGCGTATTCACAGACCTGTTCGGGAAGGAGGTCGCGCATGCTGAGCTGCTTCTTGCCACGTGGCCCTATCAGCTCGTCGATGTGTATGGTCTGATAGCCCAGCAGTGTCTCGGCCATGAAGTCCATGTTGTGGCGCAGCTCGGGTTGGATGAGGTAGTGGGCTATCATTGTGTCCCACATAGGCCCGGAAAGATGAATGTTATAGTTTCTTAAAACTTCTAAATCATACTTTAAATTCTGTCCGACCTTCAAAATCTCCGGGTCTTCATAAAGTGGTTTAAAGATATTAACAATCTGCAACGCTTCTTCACGATTGGCCGGAACAGGTACATAAAATGCCTCATGCTCCTTCACGGCGAAGCTCAAACCCACCAGTTCGGCGTCAATTGGGTGGGTGGAAGTGGTCTCTGTGTCTAAAACAAGAATTTTGTTTGTCCTGAAAAAGTCACAAAGTCTGTACATCTCTTCCTCATTATCAATGAGTTTGTAGTCGTGCGGTATGGTTTTAGCACTCGAAATTTCGACCGTTTTTTGTTCTTCCGACCGCTCGGCTTCAAAATTTTCAAACAGCGACAACTCTGAATTTGATGTTTTTGGTTTCTTTTCTGATTTTTTAAGGATTCGGTCTGCAAGCTGCCTAAACTCGAGTTCGGAAAATAGTTTTCCCAATTTTTCCTTGTCGGCGTCCTTTACGCGAAGCGATTCGATGTCGGTATCGACGGGCACGTCGGTGCGGATGGTGGCGAGGAAGTAGGACATGCGAATGTCGTCGGCATGCTCTGTCACTTTTTTCTGAAGGGCACCCTTCAGCTCGCTGGTTCTACCGAGCAGTTGCTCCACGCTGCCGAACTCGCCGATGAGTTTGGCCGCCGTCTTCTCACCCACGCCGGGACAGCCTGGGAAGTTGTCGGCCGAGTCGCCCATGAGTGCAAGCAGGTCAATGACTTGCGAAGGGCTGCTGATGCCGTACTTCTGGCACACCTCGTCGGGGCCCATCACCTCATAGCCACCACCATGTCGGGGCCGGTAGATTCGCACATTTTCGCTCACCAGCTGTCCGTAGTCCTTGTCGGGTGTGAGCATATAGACTGTGGCCCCGTTGCTGCCCAGCCGCGTTGCCATGGTGCCTATCACGTCGTCGGCCTCGAAGCCGTCGGCCTGGAGGATGGGTATGCGGTAGGCCTCGAGCAGCTCCTTGATGATGGGCACGGCACGGCGGATGTCCTCGGGCGTGGCTTCGCGTTGTGCCTTGTAGGCAGGAAAAGCCTCACTGCGAAACGTGGGACCGTGGGGGTCGAAGGCTACACCGATGTGCGAGGGCTGTTCTTTCTCCAGAACCTCCTGCAGCGTGTTGACAAAGCCGATGATGGCACTGGTATTCAGGCCCTTAGAGTTGATGCGCGGGTTTTTGATAAACGCGTAGTAGGAGCGGTAGATGAGCGCGTAGGCGTCGAGTAAAAAGATTTTATCCATAACATTACGAAATTTTCGCGTAAAATTACAAAAAAAATTGCGATTAATGCGTTTTTTTCACTAATTTTGTAACAAAATTCGGAACGGATGGATTATTTATCGCTTATCAAGGGGCCTATAGAGCACGATTTGCTCGATTTCATCGCTTTATTTAATTCTGCGTTGTCGCACGATCATGGTCTGCTCGCTACTGCTTTAGACCATATCCGACAGCGTGGAGGCAAGCGCATGCGACCGATGCTCATCCTGCTGATGGCCAAGAATTTCGGGCAGGTGTCGGCCGTCACCCAGCATGCTGCCGTAGGCCTGGAACTGCTGCACACCGCTTCGCTCGTGCACGATGATGTGGTGGACGAGAGTACAGAGCGCCGCGGACAGGCCAGCGTCAATGCCACTTATGACAATAAGGTGGCGGTGCTCGTGGGCGACTTTATACTCAGCACGGCACTCCTGCATGTCTCGAAGACGGGCCATCAGCGCATCGTGGAATACTTGGCCGAGCTGGGGCGCACGCTCGCTGCAGGAGAGATACTACAGCTCTCAAACATTCAGAATCAGGAGTTTAGCGAAGACGTCTACTATCAAATCATCAAGAATAAGACCGCAGCGCTCTTTGAAGCATGTGCGGCCATCGGGGCATTGTCGGCAGGTGCCGACGCCGCCGCCGTAGCTCAGGCCGGACGCTTCGGACAGAATCTGGGTATCATGTTTCAGATACGCGACGACATCTTCGACTATTACGACTCTGCCGAGATAGGCAAACCCACCGGCAACGACATGGCCGAAGGAAAGCTCACCTTGCCCGTGCTCTATGCCCTGAACACCAATCCCATGGACTCCATGCTCACACTGGCCAGGAAGGTGAAGGAGGGTACCGTCAATCACGATGAAATCGCTGTCTTAGTGGAGTTTACCAAGCTCTCCGGCGGCATAGCCTATGCCGAGCAGCGCATGCAAGACTACCGACGCCTGTGCCAGCAATTCATTGACAATGGGGTGGGGGATGCGGCCATCAGGCAGGCCCTTACGGCCTACGTTGACTATGTCATTGAGCGCAATAAGTAGCCCCTTTGCTGCCCATTGTCATTTTCCTATAGTTACGTTTAGGGGGTAAAACGAGGTTAAAGCAAATGTAAAACTGCAATTACTTCTGTTTCAATGATTTAGGATAATATCCTATTTAGGAATAGTTTTAATAAGCGAGTCCACTTGAAAAAGTCGCCTACACCTTCGAATGCCATCGCGTAGCCACTCCCCTCCCATCAAGGGGAGGGGTGCCCGAAGGGCGGGGTGGGGTCTG
>CAJOHP010000005.1:0-26906 GCA_905234355.1 uncultured Prevotella sp.
GGGCGAAGAGCACGACGGCGTCGGCCACCGTCGCTGCCACGAGGAGCCACCAGGCCACCTGCCCGGCAACAAACAGCGGACGGAGCCAGTAGCCGCACACCAGCACCATGACGATGACGGCAGCGATGAGGTAGAAGCGACGGGTGAAGTACATTTCTCTTCAGGGGTAAAGGAGTAGATGATAGAGGGGTGTCCTTACTTCGGCACTTCGACCTGGTCGATGAGTCGCATGACGACACGTCGCGGTGTGAGCTCCTCCATCTCAGCCTCGGCGGTGAGCATGATGCGGTGGGCCAGCACGGCGGGAGCCACCTGCTTGATGTCGTCGGGTGCCACGAAGTCACGTCCCTGCAGCAGTGCGTAGGCTCTCGATGCCTGGAGCATGGCCACCGATGCGCGTGGCGACGCTCCGAGGAAGATGTCCTTGCTCTGTCTGGTCTGCTGGGCTATGAGGACGATGTAGTGCAGCAGCGAGGGGTCGATGTGCACCTGCCAGAGCATCTGCCGCAGTAGCAGCAGCTCTTCCTGTGTGATGACGGGCTGCACCTGCTCGAGTCCGGCGTGCAGGGGGCGCTCGAGATGTCGCTCGAGGATGGTCACCTCCTCGTCGGCCGTGGGGTAGCCCATCTCTACCTTCATCATGAAGCGGTCGAGCTGTGCCTCGGGCAGCCGGTAGGTGCCCTCCTGCTCCACGGGGTTCTGCGTGGCGAGGATGGTGTAGAGCGGACCCATGGGGTGGCGCTCGCCGTCGACGGTGGCCTGGCGCTCCTCCATGACCTCGAAGAGTGCAGCCTGTGTCTTGGCCGGTGCACGGTTGATCTCGTCGACGAGTACGATGTCGGCAAAGACGGGACCGGCGTGGAAGCTGAACTGCTGTGTCTGCACATTGAACACGGTGGTGCCGAGCACGTCGCTGGGCATGAGGTCGGGAGTGAACTGCACACGGCTGAATCGTGCGTCGATGAGACGTGCCACGAGCTTGGCCATGAGCGTCTTAGCCACGCCGGGCACGCCCTCGATGAGCACGTGGCCGTCGGCCAGTATGGCGGTGAGGATGAGGTCTATGGCCTCGTTTTGTCCCACGACGGTCTGCGCTATCTGTCGGCGCAGCTTGCTCATCTTGTCAGAGAGGAGCGTGAGGTCGGGGCTGGTGGTGTAGGTGGGGTCTTGCATTGTCTTATCTGTTTTTTTCTGGGACTAATGGGGCTTATGGGGCTCATAAGACTCATGGGGTCTATGGGGCTCATGGGACCTATGGGACTCATGAGTCCTATAGCAAAGCGCATTGAGGCGGTCTATGAGACGGGCCATCTGATGGGCGTTGAGGCGCTGCCGGCCGCTGAGGGCTCGGCGCGCGTCGGTCAGGGTGGCGAGCACCTCGTCGGGTGTCAGTCCGGTGTTGCGGGCTATGATGGCCGCCGTCGCAGGGTCGTCGGCGGGGTGGCCTAAGTCGGCGTGCTGCTCCCTGTGCAGTCGCTCGGCGGTGTATCGCCACTTCTTCGCCACGAGGTCGCTGTGACCCTCCTGCTGTGCGTAGAGCGTGCCGATGAGCCGCACAAAGTCGTGGGAGTGACTCTGCGGAGCCCTGACCACCGGGATGGGGCGCTGACGCCGCCACAGGCTGGTGAGCATGAAGAGGATGATGAGCAGTATCGTGATGCACCAGGCCCACCACAGGGGCGGCTGGCGCTCTATGTAGTCGAGCACGGCCAGGGCGTCGTTCTGTCTGTCGCCCGTCAGGGTGCTGAGCTGCACGCGCCTGACGGACATCTGTCCGAAGCGGTCGAGCAGGCGGAACACATACTGGCTGCCGCGTCCGCTGAGCATGCCGTAGTTGGTAAACATTGATGAGTCGGCCGCGCCCTATGCTCATCTCTACAGCCACGGTGCTGTGTCCGGATTCGGCTCCGTTGTGGGCCAGCGTCTTGTGGGCAGGGGCAGAGGAGTAGAACGACAGGTAACTTCCGTGCAGCGCTTCGGGCTCCAGGATGGAGTCGGCGGGATAGCGTGTGTCGCCGCAGCTCACGAGATGGGTGAGCTTGCTTTCGTCGCGCATCAGTGTCTCCATGTCTATGCCTCGGTATCTGAAGTGTATGGGACTCACGCCTATCGAGTCGCTGAGATAGTAGCCTGTGTGATGGGTGCAGAGCATGACGCGATGTCCGCGCCTGACCATCTGCAGCAGCTGGTGGCACTCGCCGGGCGAGAGCGCTATCTCATCTCCCAGGATGAGCCATCCCTGCGGCGTGGCGGCGTCGAGGGCCATGGCGTCGAGGGTCACGGGCCTAGGGTCGGCCGTGTAGCGTTGGCCCAGGGTGCTGCTCACCAACTGGTCGAAGAGCATGCAGCCGAAAGGCTCGTCGTCGTGGGTGTCGAAGGTGGGCTCCCATTTGTAGTGCCGCTTCTCCATGAGCGCCGCTACGGCGACCATGGCCACGATGACGCCGATGATGATGGCGAAGTTGCGCAGGCCTCTCATGGCTCACCTCCTTTCTCGGCGATGTGCTGCAGACGGGTCATCGTGTCGAAGAGCGGCCGGTCGGCAGCCTGTCGTCCGTAGCGTATGCGCATGAAGTGATGGGTGAGTGTGGCGAATGCCTCGTGGCTGCGGGCAGCAGCGTCGGCATCGGGCAGGGGCTTCAGCTCGCGGGCATACTGTGCGGGTGTCTGCTGTGGCTGCCAGTCTATGCGGCTGCCGTCGGACAGGTGCTTGAGCGTCTGCAGATAGAGCAGTCGCGAGGCGCGCGTGTAGTCGGCTGCGGCGAGGGCCCGGGCCAGCTCGGCGTCGAAGTCTGCAGCGTGGATGTCGGCCTCTATGGCCTCGTCGCTCATCGTCGCTACGGTGGGCTGGCTCACGAAGAAGTGGTGCAGCGCCTTGCTGCGCCATATCCACCAGAGAAACAGGAGCAGGAGCACGATGTAGACGACGTAGGCCGCACGGCTGTCCAAATTGACGTGCTGCATCATGCCGTCCAGATGGTCCGACAGCCACCGTCCCAGCTCGCTGAGCAGACTGGGCTTGTCCTCGTCCAGGGCATAGCCGTAGCGGGGGTCGTGCTGCAATTGGTGCAGGAGCTGGTGGTCGATGACGAGCGTGTCGGGAGACATGTGATGGGGAAGTGAGAAGTTATAAGATGAGAGATGAGAGATGAGAAATGAGAGATGAGAGATGAGAGATGAGAAATATGATTAGACTGCTATGTGGGCTGTGCCTGCTGGATGGCTTGCTGATGGAGCCTGCGTGGCAATAGGATGAAGTAGGTGATGACGAAGAGCAGCGAGGCGAGGATGATGGCCAGCCTGAGACCGTCGGGCCACTCGGTGTGGCGGGTGAAGTAGCCCTCGATGAATCCTGCACATACAAACACGGGCACGGTGCCGATGACAATCTTCAGTCCGCGGCGCGCTCCTCGGCGGAACGATGCCATGCGGCTGTAGGTGCCGGGGAAGAGCCAGCCGTTGCCCATGGCCAGACCGGCTGCTCCGGCCACGATGACGGCCGAGATCTCGAGCGTGCCGTGCAGCCAGATGGCCAGAAACGACTCCCAGCCCAAGCCCTGCTCTACGAAGAACGTCTGGAAGGCGCCCACCATCACGCCGTTGACAAGCAGGATATAGCCTGTGCCGAAGCTGGTGAGCACACCCAGGGCAAAGGCACGAAACGACACCCACACGTT
The DNA here is from genome assembly GCA_905234355.1 of uncultured Prevotella sp. Taxonomy (GTDB): domain Bacteria; phylum Bacteroidota; class Bacteroidia; order Bacteroidales; family Bacteroidaceae; genus Prevotella. The sequence continues at coordinate 3,678 of CAJOHP010000005.1, forward strand.
GTTGAGCGTGATGCCCAGGAAGGCGTCGCTCTCGTTGTCGCCGTCGTAGACGGCCATCGGCTCGCCGCGGGCAATGTTGTCGAGCGTCATGTCTACGTAGCGGTCGCCCAGGATGATGCGCGGGAAGTCGCTGTCGCCCAGTGTCGACACCACGCCGATGGCTGCCGCCACAACGAAGATGATGAAGGTGAGCAGCAGCTCGCGCCGCGCCTCCCACATGGTCAGCGGCACCTCGCGCGTCCAGAAGGTGACGAGGCGGCTCAGCGGCTCGCGCCTGTTGCGGTAGAGCGTGTTGTGCAGGCTGAACGACAGGGCGTTCAGATACTGCGTCACGCGAGAGCGGCCATAGTGGGTCTGCGAGAAGGCCAGGTCGCTCGTCGTCTCGATGTAGGCATCGGCCAGCGTGTCGGGCGACGACTCGGCAGCGTGCTCCATGAGCTGCTCCGTCTGCTCCCAGCGCGCCATGTTGCGCTTCACAAATAGGGCTTCTTTCATCGGTGGATGATCGTTTGAGCAAGCAAAGATAGGAAATAATTACGAAAAACGGCAAGGATTTATATTTTTTTCGTAACTTTGCACCGTTTTTTCACCATTTCCCCCCATGACCGACAACGAGATTATCACCGGCCAGTATGTGCGCATCGAGCAGACGCCTGCCAGCATCAAGCTGCGTCTGCTGGCCTGGCTTGTCGACGCGGCGCTGCTCGTGGGCTTCGTCATGGTGTGGGTCTATGCCATAGACCATCTGACCTACCGCCCGAGCGAAACCACGTTTATACTTGTCGTCATGCTGCCGGTGCTGCTCTATCAGCCTGTGTGCGAGACGCTCTCTGGCGGGCAGACGCTGGGCAAGTATCTGCTGCGCACGCGTGTGGTGCGCACCGACGGCAGCCAGCCCTCGGTGGCCGCCTTCTTGCTGCGCTGGCTGATAGAGCCCGTCGACTGGCTCTTCTTCGGGGGCGTGGCGGCCTTCAGCATGCTCATCACACCACGACGGCAGCGCATAGGCGACCTCGCAGCCGGCACGATGGTCATACGCATGGCTACCTACAGCGAGATCAGGGTGAGGCTCGACGAGTTTGCCTTCGTCAGAGACGACTATGAGCCCACCTACGACGCGGCCCGGCAGCTCACCGCCGAGCAGGCCGACCGCATAGCCCGCACCCTGGCCGATGCCAGCTCATCGCGCCGCCAGCGCATCAGCCAGCTCTCGGCCGAGCTCCACCGCCAGCTGCAGATAGAACAGGCCATGCCCCCGCGCCACGAGCGCTTCCTCACCACCTTGCTCAGCGACTACCGCTACTACGAGATGCAGGCGTAGGCGAGCCCCACCTATACATACTTGGTAGCGTGAGTACCAAAGCCTGGTAGTGTGAGTACCAAAGCCTGGTAGTGTGAGTACCAAAGCCTGGTAGTGTGAGTACCAAAGCTTGGTAGTGTGAGTACCAAAGCTTGGTACTCCTTTGTACGACTGCACACTTCACAGAAAATGCGCATGGAATGTCAACAAAAATAACTTTTTTATGTTAAAAAAGCATTTTTGTGGGGAAAAGTGGTGGGAAGTGGGGGAAAATTATTAATTTTGTAACCTCAAACCAACTAGGTGCATTCAGCATGCGGTTTTTAGGCAATCTGGAGAGTAAGACCGACGCAAAGGGACGTGTGTTTCTGCCGTCGGTGTTTCGCAAGGAGCTTATGGCTTCAGGCGAAGAGAGCCTCGTGATGTGCAAGGACGTGCACAAGCGCTGTCTGGTGCTCTACCCCCAGAGCGCATGGAACCGTCGCATGGACGAGATGTTTGCCAAAGCCGACGAGTGGGACGAGCAAGAGGCCGACGCGCTGCGCATGTTTATGTCGGACGTGGAGCTGCTCAGCCTCGACGGCAACGGGCGACTGCTCATACCCAGGCGCTACGTGGAGTTCGCCTGCATCAGTCAGGCCGTGCGCTTCATCGGCATGAACGACCGCATAGAGCTGTGGGCGCCGGAAGGGCTGGCGGCTGCCACCCTCTCGAAGGAGCAGTTTGCCGACAAACTGAAGACCATCATGAGCCGACAGCTATAGCCGAAGATGATAACGACAGCAGAGTCATACCATATCCCCGTGCTTCTTGGGGAAAGCATCGACGGGCTGGACATCCAGCCCGACGGCGTCTACATAGATGCTACATTCGGCGGAGGCGGACACTCACGCGAGATACTGCGCCGCCTGGGGCCCAAAGGCCGTCTCTACGGCTTCGACCAGGACGCCGACGCCGAGCGCAACACACCGGACGACGAGCGGTTCACCTTCGTCAGGAGCAACTTCAGGTACGTCAGGCAGTGGATGCGATACTACGGCCACGACCACATCGACGGACTGCTGGCCGACCTGGGAGTGAGCTCCCACCACTTCGACGACGAGAGCCGCGGGTTCTCCTTCCGCTTCGACTCGCCCCTGGACATGCGAATGAACAAGCGGGCCGGACAGACCGCCGCCGACATCGTGGCCACCTACAGCGAGGAGCAGCTCGCCGACGTGCTCTACCTCTACGGTGAGCTCAAGAACGCCCGCCGCATAGCCGCAGCCATCGTCAAGGCACGTGCCGGCAGCCCCATAGCCACCACCGCACAGCTGGCCGACATCTGCGAGCCGCTGCTCGGGCGCGACAAAGGCAAGGGCAGTGCCGCCGGAGAGAAGAAAGACCTGGCACGACTCTTCCAGGCACTGCGCATAGAGGTCAACCACGAGATGGACGCCCTGCGCGACCTGCTCAGCGGAGCCACACGGCTGCTCGGCGAGGGAGGACGGCTGAGCGTCATCACCTACCACTCGCTCGAGGACCGCATCGTGAAGAACGTCATGCGCTCGGGCAATGCCGACGGACACCTGGAGCAGGACTTCTACGGACGCATCAGCTCGCCCCTACACCTTATTAATAATAAGGTCATAGTGCCCTCGGCCGACGAGCTGCAGCGCAACCCCCGCAGCCGCAGTGCCAAGCTGCGCATAGCAGAAAAGACGAAAGCATAGGCCCCACTGCCCCGGCAGAAAAGGCCATAACGACACACCCGCTGCCCCGGCACGCGGTCTCACCAACCCTCAAAAAGCAAAAGAGCAACAACATGGCAACCCACGACGAAGAAGAGAAGACCACCCTGCAGCCCGCCCCCGAAAGCGCCACCACCCCCGAGGCTACTGTGGACGCCGGTTCTCCCGGCGTCACCCCCGCCCGACCCTCGGCCTTCGAGCAGATCAGGCAGAGCGTCAGCGAGGACGACGACGCCCCCGTGGGCTCGCTCACCCTGCGCAAAATACTCGGTGGCGACATACTCTCGGCACAGATGGTGCGCAGCCAGATATGGCTGCTGCTGCTCATCGTCTTCTTCATCACCGTCAGCGTGGCATTCCGCTACCAGTGCCAGCAGGACTTGCTCGAGATAGCGCAGCTGGAGAAGAAGCTCACCGACGTGAAGTATAAGGCACTGGCCAGCTCCAGCCAGCTCACCGAGCGGTGCCGGGAGAGCCACGTGCTCGAGATGCTCAGGCAAAACAAAGACAGCATGCTGCACATATCCACGCAGCCCCCATACATCGTCACCGTGCCCGAAGAATAGCCGAACGACAACAATAAGAGAAAAAAGGAAAGGAAAGGGAAGAGACTATGAGCAAGTTTGAGAAGAAAAAGGTGATGCTGCGCTATTTCTCCATAGCCGTAGTGCTCACACTCATCTGCCTGGCCGTCGTGGTCAAGGCAGGCGTCATCATGACCGCTGACAAAGGCTACTGGGATAAGGTGGCCAAGCGGCAGAAGCGCGACAGCCTGCTGCTCAAGCCCACCAGGGGCAACATACTCAGCAGCGACGGACAGCTCATGGCATCGAGCCTGCCCGAATACAAGATATACTTCGACTTCCAGAGCATAGACAAGCGCGACACGGCCCTGCTGCACAAGATGGACACCCTCTGGCACGACAAGCTCGACAGCCTCTGCCTGGGCCTGCACGAGCTCTTCCCCGAGCGCACGGCCGAGGAGTTTAAGCGACACCTGCAGGAGGGACGACAGAAGCCCGTCTACAGCAAGGCCACAGGCAAGACCACCACGGGAAGCCGGCACTGGCTCATCTGGCCGCGACGCATAGACTACAACAAGCTGTGCGCCGTCAAGCAGCTGCCATACATCAATGCCGGACGATTCAAGAGCGGGTTCCACCTCGACACGCTCAACATACGCGTCAGGCCCTTCGGCTCGCTGGCACAGCGCACCGTGGGCGACCTCTACTTCGGCAAGGACACCGCACGATTCGGACTCGAGCTCAGCTTCGACTCCATACTCCGCGGCACCACAGGACTGAAGCGCTATCAGAAGGTGCTCAACAAGACCATTGAGCAGGTCGTGGCACCCGCCATCGACGGAGCCGACATCGTCACCACCATCGACGTGGAGATGCAGGACCTCGCCGAGCGGGCCGTCGTCGACGAGCTCAAGGAGATAGGCGGAGAGATGGGCGTGGCCATCGTCATGGAGGTGAAGACGGGCGACGTCAAGGCCATCGTCAACATGGAGCGGGGCACCGACGGCACCTATGCAGAGCGCGTCAACCGCGCCATCAGCTACCGCTGCGAGCCAGGATCGGTGTTCAAGGTGGCATCATTCCTCGTGGCACTCGACGACGGCGTGGTAGACACCAGCTACGTCATACACACCGGATGCGGCATCCTCGACATGCACGGACGAGCCATGAAGGACCACAACTGGCGACGCGGTGGCTATCAGGACATCAACGTGGCAAGAGCACTTGAGGTGAGCTCCAACATCGGCGTGAGCCACGTCATCGACCACTTCTACGGCTCCAACCCCACACGCTACGTCGAGGGACTCTACCGCATAGGCATACACGAAGACCTCAAGCTGCCCATCGTGGGCTATCAGCCACCCGTCATACGCATGCCCGACACCAAGACCACCAACCGAGCACTCTACTGGAGCAAGACCACACTGCCGTGGATGTCGATAGGCTATGAGACGCAGATAGCACCCATCAACACGCTGGCCTTCTACAACGCCATTGCCAACGACGGCAAGATGATGCGGCCGCGATTTGTGAAAAGCGTGATGAAGGAGGGACAGGTCATCAGGGTGTTTGAGCCTGAGGTCATCAAGCAGCAGATAGCCAAGCCCAAGACCATAGAGACCATGCAGACCATACTGGAGCACGTCGTCAGCCAGGGACTCGGGCGCAAGGCCGGCAAGGGACTGCCCTTCAAGGTGGCCGGAAAGACCGGCACGGCACAGGTGGCCGACCAGTATGGAGGCTACCACTCGGGAGTGACACGCTACTGGCTCTCCTTCGCAGGATACTTCCCCGCCGACAACCCGCGATACTCCTGCATCGTCTGTCTGAAGAAGACCGGACTGCCCGCATCGGGAGGAGGCATGTCGGGCGTGGTCTTCCACAACATTGCCGAGGGCATCATGGCCCACAACGTCAAGATGCGCGTGGAAGACGCACGCGACTCGCTCTCCCTGCTCGTGCCCGAGGTGAAGAGCGGCAACCTGCTCGCCGCCGACTACGTGCTCAGCTGCCTCGACGTGAAGACCAGCGGCGGATGGGGCGGCTCCTATTCCGAGGGCAACCCCGTCTGGGGACACGCCACACGACAGGCCGACGACGTCGCCCTGGCCAAGACACCCGACGAGGCCGGACTCATGCCCGACCTGACCGACATGGGAGCACGCGACGTGGTCTTCATGCTCGAGAAGATGGGCGTCAGGGTGAAGCTCACCGGCACAGGACGCGTCAAGAGCCAGAGCATACCCTACGGAAGGCCCCTGCAGCCAGGCATGACATGCGAGGTCACGCTCAAGTGAGAGACGAGAGATGAGAAATGAGAGATGAGAAATGAGAAATGAGAGATGAGAGATACTCCTCTACTACCAGAGAAAAAAATACAGTAACGATATGAAACTGAGCGAAATCATACAAGACCTTGAGGTGAAGACGCTGCTGGGACAGGCCGACACCGAGATAAGCGACATCAGCATCGACTCGCGTCGCGTGGCACCGGGACACCTCTTCGTGGCCATACGCGGCACGCAGACCGACGGTCACCAGTACATAGCCAAGGCCGTGGAGCAGGGCGCCGCCGCCGTGCTCTGCGAGCAGTTGCCACAGGAGGGGGCCAGCGACGGCGTGGCCTATGTCGTCGTGAGCAACAGCGAAGAGGCCGTGGGGCCCGTGGCTACCGCCTTCCACCATCACCCCTCCCGACGGCTGAAGCTCGTGGGCGTGACGGGCACCAACGGCAAGACCACCATCGCCACCTTATTATATAATATGTTCCGCAAGGCCGGATTCCGCTGCGGACTGCTCTCCACCGTGTGCAACTACATCGAGGACGAAGCCATACCCGCCAGCCACACCACACCCGACCCCATAGAGCTCAACCGGCTGCTCGACCGCATGGTGCAGGCCGGATGCCAGTACTGCTTCATGGAGTGCTCCAGCCACGCCATAGCACAGCACCGCATAGGAGGACTCAGGTTTGAGGGAGGCATCTTCACCAATCTCACACGCGACCACCTGGACTACCACAAGACGTTGGAAAACTATCGCGACGCCAAGAAGTTGTTCTTCGACATGCTGCCCAAGGGGGCCTTTGCCATCACCAATGCCGACGACAAGAACGGCATGTACATGGTGCAGAACACCCGCGCCACGGTGAAGACCTACTCCACCCGCACGCTGGCCGACTACCGGGCACGCATCATAGAGTGCCACTTCGAGGGCATGTATCTCGAGATAGACGGCCGCGAGGTGGGCGTGCAGTTCATCGGGCGCTTCAACGTGAGCAACCTCCTGGCCGTCTACGGCGCGGCCCTGTCGCTCGGCATGAAGGCCGACGACGCCCTGCTCATCATGAGCACGCTGCACAGCGTGGCCGGAAGGCTCGAGCCCATACGCTCGAAAGACGGCATCACCGCCATCGTGGACTACGCCCACACGCCCGACGCACTGGACAACGTGCTCAGAGCCATACACGAGGTGCTCGACAGCAACCCTGCACCCGCAGCGCAGGGCCCCGCGGCTAAGGTCATCACCGTCTGCGGTGCTGGAGGCAACCGCGACAAAGGCAAGAGGCCGCTCATGGCACAGGAGGCCGCCAAGCAGAGCGACCGCGTCGTCATCACAAGCGACAACCCACGCTTCGAGCGGCCACAGGACATCATCGACGACATGCTCGCCGGACTCGACCAGAAGCAGATGAAAAAGGTGCTCGCCATTGCCGACAGGCGAGAGGCCATCAAGACGGCCGTGATGCTCGCACAGAAGGGCGACGTCATACTCATCGCAGGAAAGGGCCACGAGGACTATCAGGAGATAGAAGGCGTGAAGCACCACTTCGACGACCGCGAGGTGGTGAGGCAGATCTTCCAGGAGAACTGAATGCCGCCACGACACTGCGGCAGCAACAGCACAGCGAAAACAACGACATAAAGAAATAAAGAGAGAAAAAGATGCTCTACTACTTCTTCCGGTTTCTTGAGCAGTACGACATACCGGGTGCCCACGTCTGGAGCTACATCTCCTTCCGTGCACTGCTCACACTCATCCTCTCGCTCGTCATCTCGGCATGGTTTGGCGAGTACTTCATCAAGTGGATGCGACGGCGCAAAATCTTCGAGACCGAGCGCGACCCCGCCATCGACCCCTTCGGCGTCCAGAAGAAGGGCGTGCCCACCATGGGCGGCATCATCATCATCGTGAGCATACTCGTGCCCGTGCTGCTCCTGGGACGCATGCGCAACATCTATCTCATACTGATGATGATCACCACCGTGTGGCTCGGCTTCCTGGGATTCCTCGACGACTACATCAAGATATTCCGCGGCGACAAGGAAGGGCTCAAGGGCCGCTGGAAGATTGTGGGGCAGGTGTCCATCGGATTCATCGTGGGACTCACCCTGTGGCTCAGCCCCGACGTGGTGATGCGCGAGAACATCAGCGTGACGCAGGCTGCACAGACAGAGCAGGTCGTCAAGCACGAGGCCGTGGCACACAAGTCGCTGAAGACCACCATACCCTTCTTCAAGAACCACAACCTCGACTACTCCAAGGTGATGGCCTTCTGCGGAAAGTATAAGACGGCCGCAGGATGGATACTCTTCGTGGCCATGACCATACTCGTGGTGACAGCCGTGAGCAACGGCGCCAACCTCAACGACGGCATGGACGGCATGTGTGCCGGCAACTCCGCCATCATCGGCGTGGCACTCGGCATCTTCGCCTATGTGTCGTCGCACATAGGCTATGCCTCCTACTTCGACATCATGTACATACCACACAGCCAGGAGCTCGTCATCTTCCTCTGTGCCTTCGTGGGAGCCATGGTCGGATTTCTCTGGTACAACGCCTATCCCGCACAGATATTCATGGGCGACACTGGCTCGCTCACCATAGGAGGCATCATAGGCGTGTGTGCCGTCATCATACACAAGGAGCTGCTGCTGCCCATACTCTGCGGCATCTTCTTCGTCGAGAGCCTCAGCGTCATCATACAGACACAGTGGTTCAAGCTGCAGAAACGCAAGGGAAAGCGCGTGCGCGTCTTCCGTGCCACACCCATACACGACAACTTCCGGAAGCTCGACTCACAGCTCGACGCCACCTCGACCTACATCCTGAAGAAGTGGCCGCACAGGCCCTTCCACGAGTCGAAAATCACCATACGCTTCTGGATCACCACCATCATCCTGGCAGCCATCACCATCATAACACTGAAGATAAGATAATGAAGAAGAGAATAGTCATACTCGGAGCCGGCGAGAGCGGCGCAGGAGCCGCCGTGCTGGCCAAGAAGCAGGGCTTCGACGTGTTTGTGAGCGACATGTCGAAGATAGCCGACCGCTACAAGCTGATGCTCGACAGCCGACAGATAGCGTGGGAGGAGGGACAGCACACAGAGCAGAAGATACTCTCGGCCGACGAAATCATAAAGAGCCCCGGCATACCCGACACCGCACCCATGGTGGCCAAGGCCATCGAAAAGGGCATACACATCATCAGCGAGATAGAGTTTGCTGGGCGATACACCACGTCGAAGATGATATGCATCACTGGCTCCAACGGCAAGACCACCACCACGAGCCTCATCTACCACATCTTCCAGACGGCGGGCTACGACTGCGGACTCGCAGGCAACATAGGACACTCGCTCGCACTGCAGGTGGCCGAGCAGCCCCACGAGTACTACATCATAGAGCTCTCGTCATTCCAGCTCGACAACATGTACCAGTTCCGTGCCAATATCGCCATCCTGCTCAACATCACGCCCGACCATCTGGACCGCTACAACTACGAGATGCAGAACTACGTCGACGCCAAGATGCGCATCCTGCAGAACCAGACCAGCGACGATGCCTTCATCTTCTGGAACGACGACCCCATCATCAAGCGCGAGCTCGAGAAGTATGACATACAGGCTGTGCAGTATCCCTTCTCCGAACTCAAGGAGAAAGGCAGCATAGGCTACATCGAGGCCGGACAGTACGTCATAGAGAAGCCCGAACCCTTCAACATGGAGCAGGAGCAGCTCAGCCTGACGGGCCGCCACAACATCTACAACTCGCTGGCCGCCGGCATAGCAGGCAACATCGCCGGCATCAGGAAAGACGTCATCAGGCGTTCGCTCAGCGACTTCCCCGGCGTGGAGCACCGCCTGGAAAAGGCCGGCGTGGTCAGAGGCGTGCAGTACGTCAACGACTCCAAGGCCACCAACGTGGATGCCTGCTGGTATGCCCTCGACTCGATGAAGACCCGCGTGGTGCTCATCCTGGGCGGCAAGGACAAGGGCAACGACTACGAGCCCATCAAGCCGCTCGTGCGTGAGAAGTGCTCGGCACTGGTCTTCCTCGGCGCCGACAACACCAAGCTGCACCAGAACTTCGACGACATGGGCATACCCGTGCGCGACACACACTCCATGAAAGCGTGCGTCGAAGCATGCTATGAGCTGGCACAGCCAGGCGAGACGGTGCTGCTGTCACCCTGCTGCGCCAGCTTCGACCTCTTCAAGAACATGGAGGACAGGGGCGAGCAGTTCAAGCAGCTCGTCAGAGAGCTATAAGAGTCACCTGGACCATGGGGACCAGAAAAAACCACCGACAATGAACAAGAAAATAGGCAATCTCTTCAAAGGCGACAAAGTCATCTGGATGGTGTTCTTCTTCCTGTGCATCATCAGCATCATCGAGGTGTTCTCCGCCTCGAGCACACTGACGTTTAAGAGCCAGAACTACCTGGGTCCTATCGTCTATCACACCATGATGATCGTGGCCGGCATGGGCGTAGCCATCGTCACGCTCAACATACCGTGCCGCTACTTCAAGATAGCCACGCCCATACTGCTCGTCGTGAGCTTTGCCATGCTCCTGTGGGTGCTCGTCGGCGGCGAGAGCATCAACGGCGCCAACCGCGTCATCAAGATTCTGCCCGGCGTCACCTTCCAGCCCAGCGAGATAGCCAAGGGCACACTCATACTCGCCACGGCACAGATACTCGCAGCCATGCAGCACGACGACGGGAGCGGCGCCGACAAGCAGGCCATGAAGTACATACTCTGCGTGGCTGTGCCCACGGTGCTGCTCATCGGCATAGAGAACCTCTCGACGGCAGGACTGCTCTTCGGCGTCGTCATCCTGATGATGTATCTCGGACGCGTGCCCGTGGCACAGCTCGGCAAGCTCCTCGGAGCGCTGATGGTCATCGTGGCACTCTTCCTCGTGCTCGTCTTCACCATAGGCGGACTCGACAAGACCGACGAAGAACGCGCCGCGGCCACCGAGACACACGCAGCCACGGCCGGCGACGAGGCCGAGAAGAAGAGCCTCTTCGACGTGGTCACCCACCGCTTCGGCACATGGCGCAACCGCATACTCAACCACAGCTCGGAAGACGTGCCGCCCGAGGACTACGACCTGCAGAAGAACTTCCAGGTGGGTCATGCCAACATTGCCATCGCCTCGTCGGGAGTCATAGGCAAGGGACCGGGCAACAGCACAGAGCGAGACATACTGCCGCAGGCATTCTCCGACTTCATCTACGCCATCATCATCGAGGAGATGGGACTCGCGGGAGCCATCGCCGTAGCTTTTCTCTACATCGTGCTGCTATATCGTGCCGCACGCATTGCCAGCCGGTGCGAAAACAACTTCCCAGCATTTCTCGTCATGGGCATTGCCCTGCTGCTCGTCTCACAGGCATGCATCAACATGATGGTGGCCGTGGGGCTGATGCCCGTCACGGGACAACCGCTGCCGCTCATCTCCAAGGGAGGCACGTCGACCATCATCAACTGTGCCTACATAGGCGTAATACTCAGTGTGAGCCGGTCGGCAAAACGCACGCAAACCATTTCATAGAACTATGGACAAAGAATTGAGATTCATCATCAGCGGCGGCGGCACAGGAGGCCACATCTTCCCCGCCGTGAGCATAGCCAACGCCATCCGTGCCTTGTGCCCCGAGGCCAAGATACTCTTCGTGGGCGCACAGGGACGCATGGAGATGCAGCGCGTGCCCGCTGCAGGCTACGAGATCAAGGGGCTGCCCATCAGCGGCTTCGACCGCAAGAACCTGCTGAAGAACATCGGCCTGCCCTTCAAGCTGCTGCGCAGCTGGGCCATGGCGTGGCGCATACTGCGCAACTTCCGCCCACAGGTGGCCGTCGGCGTGGGAGGCTATGCCAGCTACCCCACACTGCAGGTGGCCTCGTGGATGGGCATACCCACACTGATACAGGAGCAGAACTCTTTTGCCGGCAAGGCCAACATACGCCTGGCCAAGAAAGCAGCACGCTGCTGCGTGGCCTTCGAGGGCATGGAACGCTTCTTCCCCGCCGACCGCATCATGCTCACGGGCAACCCCGTGCGCAAGCAGATGCTCGAGACCGCACTCACACGCGAGCAGGCCATCGCCAGCCTTGGACTGGACCCGGAGAAAAAGACCGTGCTCATCGTGGGCGGCAGCCTTGGCGCACGCACACTCAACGAGGCCGTCATGACCCATCTCGACGACATACGCCACAGCGGCGTGCAGTTTGTCTGGCAGACGGGCAAATACTACTACGAGTCGGTCATGGCACAGCTGGCACAGCTGCCGGCACCCGACAACCTCAAGCCCATGGACTTCATCACCGACATGGGAGCGGCCTATCGTGCTGCCGACCTGGTCATCAGCCGTGCCGGTGCCAGCAGCGTCTCGGAGTTCTGCCTCATAGGCAAACCCGTCATCATGGTGCCCAGCCCCAACGTGACCGAAGACCACCAGACGAAGAACGCCATGGCCCTGGTCAGCAAGCAGGCGGCGCTCATGGTGCGCGATGCCGAGGCCAAAGACCAGCTCATCGCCCTGGCCATCGACACCGTGAAAGACGAAGCCAAGCTGCAGACGCTCAGCCAGAACGTGCTGAAGCTCGCACTGCCCGACTCGGCCGACGTCATAGCCCGTGAAGTCATCGCCTTAACAAACAATCACCCAAAGTAGTCCCCATAGGTCCTATTGGTCCCATAGGTCCCATTAGTCCCAAGCCCCATTAGCCCCAGAAAAAAAACCACCAAGCAATGACAACCAACCAGATAAAAGCCGTCTATTTCATCGGCGCCGGCGGCATCGGCATGAGCGCCATAGCCCGCTATTTCCTCCATCGCGGCCTCGTCGTGGGCGGCTACGACAAGACCCCCACCGCACTGACCTGCCGTCTGGAGAAGGAGGGCATGCTCATACACTACGAAGAAAACATCGACGAGATACCACACGCCTGCAAGCAGCCCGACTCCTGCCTGGTGGTCTACACGCCCGCCATACCCGAGAACCACAAGGAGCTGCAGTACTTCCGCCAGCAGGGCTTCGAGATACAGAAGCGCGCACAGGTGCTCGGCACCCTCACCCACGAGATGAAGGGACTCTGCGTGGCCGGCACGCACGGCAAGACCAGCACGTCGACCATGTGTGCACACATCATGCACCAGAGCAATTTGGACTGCAACGCTTTCCTCGGCGGCATCTCCAAGAACTACGGCACCAACTACATCCTCTCCGAGTCGGAGTTTGTCGTGATCGAGGCCGACGAGTTCGACCGCTCGTTCCACTGGCTACGGCCCTTCATCAGCGTCATCACCGCCACCGACCCCGACCACCTCGACATCTACGGCACGAAGGAGGCCTACCTCGAGAGCTTTGCACACTACAGCGAGCTCATACAGCCCGAAGGCGCACTCATCATACACCGCGGACTGGAGATGCAGGAACGGCTGCAGCCCGGCGTGCGACGCTACGACTATAGCCGAGACGAGGGCGACTTCCATGCCGAAAACATCGTCATTGACAACGGCACCATACGCTTCGACTTCATCTCGCCCATCGAGTGCGTGAAGAACGTGGAACTGGGACAGCCCATACCCATCAACATAGAGAATGGCGTGGCCGCCATGGCCATGGCCCAGCTGGCAGGCTGCACGCCCGACGAGCTGCGCTACGGCATGCAGACCTACAGCGGCGTGGAACGACGCTTCGACTTCAGGATAAAGACCGACCGCCTGGTGCTCCTGAGCGACTATGCCCACCACCCGAAGGAGATACTCGAGAGTGCACGCTCGCTGCGCGAGCTCTATCGCGACCGCCACATCACCGCCATCTTCCAGCCGCACCTCTACACCCGCACACGCGACTTCTATCAGGACTTTGCCGACGCACTGAGCCTGCTCGACGAGGTCATCCTCACCGATATCTATCCCGCGCGAGAGCAACCCATCGAAGGCGTCACCTCGCAGCTCATCTACGACCGCCTGAGGCCGGGCGTCGAGAAGCAGCTCATCAGCAAGGACGAGGTGCTCGACATGGTCAGGCAGCGCACGTTCGACGTGCTCGTCATACTCGGTGCCGGCGACCTCGACGCTCAGGTGCCGCAAATAGCCAAGATACTCCAAAGCAAGACCCTATGAACTGGAAAAAAGCCATCATCGTCGCGCTCGACGTAGTCATCGGCGTCTACCTCGTGCTGGCCGTCACGGCGTTCAACAAGCCCGACGACGCCACCATGGTGTGCAACGAGGTGCGCATCAACATCGAGAAGACCTCCTTCGACGGTTTCCTCAAGCAGGACGACATACGCCAGCTGCTGCGCCAGAAAGACCTCTACCCTCTGGGCCGACCCATGGGCGAGGTGAGTGCGCGCCGCATAGAGGAAACCCTGCGTGCCAATGCCCTCATAGAGTATGCCGAGTGCTACAAGACCCAGACGGGACACGTCTGCATAGACCTGAGGCAGCGCGTGCCCGTGGTGCGGGTGATGGCCGACAGCGGAGCCGACTACTACGTGGACAGCCACGGCAAGATCATGCCACCGGCACAGTACACCTGCGACGTCATCATCGCCACAGGACACATCAGCAAACCATACGCCGAGCGCCATCTCTCCAAGGTGGTCAACATCATCCTGGCCGACAAGTTCTGGAAAAATCAGGTGGTGCAGCTCAACGTCCTGCCCGACGGCTCGATGGAAATCGTGCCGCGCGTGGGCGAGCATATCGCCTATATCGGACAGCCGAAGGGCGTGGAGCGCAAGCTCGACAGACTGCTCAAGTTCTATCGCTACGGACTGAGCCAGGCCGGATGGAACAAGTACAGTCGCGTGAGCGTGGAGTTCGACAACCAGATCATCTGCAAGCGCCGATAGGCACACGTACTGAGGCACAAGACAGCGAAAAGAAAACAACAATAAAAAACAATAAGGATATATGGCAGAACAAAAGGAATTTATCGTGGCCATCGAGCTGGGCTCGTCGAAGATTACGGGCATAGCCGGTCAGAAGAAGCCCGACGGCAGCATCAGCGTGCTGGCACTGGCTCGGGAAGAGTCGTCGTCGTTCATACGCAAGGGCGTGGTCTACAACATAGACAAGACGGCACAGTGTCTCACCAACATCGTACAGCGCCTCGAGGCACAGCTCAAGACCAAGGTGCGACAGGTCTTTGTCGGAGTGGGCGGACAGAGCATACGAGGCGTGCGCAACAGCATCGTCAAGGACCTGCCGGCCGACACCATCATCACGGCCGAGATGGTGACCGAGCTGATGGACGAGAACCGCAACATGAACTACGACGACCTGAAGATTCTCGAGGTCGTAGACCAGGAGTACCGCGTAGACACACAGCTGCAGATCGACCCTGTGGGCATACGTGCCTCGCGCCTGGAGGGCAACTACCTCAACATCCTGGAGCGCAAGTCGTTCTTCCAGAATCTGAGCCGATGCTTCGAGACCGCAGGCATCAAGGTGGTAGAGATGTATGTGGCCCCGCTCGAGCTGGCCAACGTGGTGCTCACCGAGGCAGAGAAACGCTCGGGATGCGCACTCATCGACCTGGGTGCCGACACCGCCACCGTGGCCGTCTTCTCGAAGAACATACTGCGACACATCGCCGTCATACCCCTGGGAGCCAACAATATCACCAAGGACATCGCCTCGCTGCAGATGGAAGAGAGCGACGCCGAGAAGATGAAGCTCAAGTATGCCTCGGCCTACACCGACAACAACGAGATAGACGACACGCTGAAGTACAGCATAGACCAGGACCGGCAGATAGAGAGCCGCAAGTTCATCGACATCGTCGAGGGACGGCTCGAGGAAATCATCGTCAACGTGCGCGAGCAGATACCGCAGGAGTACTACGACAAGCTGCTCGGCGGCATCATCCTCACCGGCGGCGGCGCCAACATGCGCAACATCGAGAAAGCCTTTGCCAACTTCACCCGCTTCGAGAAGATACGCACGGCGAAGTTTGTCACCCTGAGCATCAACTCCAGCGAGCAGGCCATCAAGGCCCACGACTGCATGGCCAACACGGCGCTGGGCCTGCTGGCCAAGGGCTACGTGAACTGTGCCGGCGGTCCGCTCAAGACCGACCGCGACCTCTTTGCTGCCGACGAAAAGAACGACGAAGAGACCGACGGCAAGAGCGTGCCCACCAATCCCGGCGTGCTCGCGGCCGAGAAAGCCCGCAAGGAGAAGGAGCAGGCAGAGAAAGAGGCTGCCGAGAAAGCTGCTGCCGAGGCCGCAGCTGCCGAGGCCGCAGCTGCTGCCAAGAAAAAGGAGAACAGCTTCCTGAACCGCTTCAAGAGGGTGATGAAAGACCTGGGCACCAACATCGTGAGCGAGGAATAAGCCACTACATACACAAAGAACATCAACACGACAAAAAAGGATACGAAAGACTATGGCAGATAAGAACTTCAACCCCAACGAGACACTCGACTTCGGCATGCCCGAGGAGAAGCACAGCATCATCAAGGTCATCGGCGTGGGCGGCGGTGGTGGCAACGCCGTCAACCACATGTACAACGAGGGCATCCACGACGTGACATTCGTCGTGTGCAACACCGACAACCAGGCACTCAACGACTCTCCCGTGCCCGTCAAGCTGCAACTGGGCAAGGAGGGACTGGGGGCCGGCAACCGTCCCGCAAAGGCCAAGGCCGCTGCCGAGGAGAGCATAGACGACATACGCCGCATGCTCAGCGACGGCACACGCATGGCATTTATCACCGCAGGCATGGGCGGTGGCACCGGCACAGGAGCAGCACCCGTCATCGCACAGGTGTCGAAGGAGATGGGTATTCTCACCGTGGGCATCGTCACCATACCCTTCCGATTCGAGGGCGACAAGAAGATAGACCAGGCTCTCGACGGCGTGGAGGAGATGGCCAAGCACGTCGACGCGCTGCTCGTCATCAACAACGAGCGTCTGCGCGCCATCTACGGCAACCTCTCCTTCCGGCAGGCCTTCGGCAAGGCCGACGACACGCTCAGCATAGCAGCCAAGTCGATAGCCGAGATCATCACCGTGCACGGCATCATCAACCTCGACTTCAACGACGTGAAGACGGTGCTCGAAAACGGCGGAGTGGCCATCATGTCGACAGGCTACGGCGAGGGCGAGGAGCGCGTGAAGAACGCCATCGACGACGCCCTCAACTCGCCGCTGCTCAACGACAACGACATCTTCAACTCGAAGAAGATACTGCTCAACATCTCGTTCTGCGAGCAGACCGACGGCAAGGACGACTTCATGATGGACGAAATCAACTACGTGCACGAGTTCATGGGCAAGTTCGGCGACTTCGAGATCAAGTGGGGCGTGGCCGAAGATCCCGACCTGGGCAAGAAGGTGAAGGTGACCATCCTGGCCACAGGCTTCGGCATGAGCAACGTCGACGGCATGCAGGACCGCCTGACCAAGATAGACCGCGAGGCAGCCAGCAAGATAGCCGAGCAGCAGCAGAGAGAGGCCCACAACCAGGACCGCCGCGACAAGTACTACGGAGGCAACGACAACACGCGCCGCATCAAGCGCAGCCCCAACATCTACATCTTCCGCCCGGAAGACCTCGACAACGACGACATCATCTCGGCCGTGGAGCAGACACCCACCTACAAGCGCACACGCGAGGTGCTCAAGAGCATAGGCAACCAGAGCGTCATCGAGAAGAATGCAGCCAACGCTGAGGCCACTGCCGCCGCCAACAGCGACGTGCAGGGCGTCATCAGCTTCGTTTAGCCAGGGGTTACGGCGGGGCGTCTTTTCGGAGGTGCAGGGGAACCTCCGAAAAGACGCGCCTCCGCACTCCCCTCACCTCCGGAAAGACGCACTCCGCACCTGCGAAAAGACGCGCCACGCCCCATCGTGAGACGGCATGTAAAGAAAATGTCTGTTCCGTTTTCCGACAGTCAGGCAGCAACACAACTACTAGGCATAAAATAGCAAATATCAGTAAGATGGCGTTGCAGCGAGCAATACACAAATAAGATGAGCACCTTTTAATGTTCAAAAACTCATTATTGATAACGAATAATGGAAATGGTAGCTAATCGGAACACAATTTATACTCTTTTATACACTGCAATATGAAAAAAAAATGTGATATTTGCAGGCAAAATGAACAGTATGCCCCACGACCCCCAAAAAGAAAAGAGGAGATTCATAGAGTTTCATAATCTTTTTGTCGACTACGCTGAAGGCGATGTCGTGATAAAAGAAAATGCGGAGAGCTTAACCAAACTCTATCCGCTCAGGCCGATGAGCACCGCCGTAGTGTTTTGTACTAAAGGCAAGTCAAGCATCGTGGTCAACGACATCGTGACTGAAGCGGTGGAGGGCGATGTGCTGTTTTGCCCGCCCGACTGTCAGGTGGAGCACGCTGAGCACAGCGACGACTTCAGGTGCAATGCCATCGTGCTGTCCGACCACATCATCCAGGGACTCCTGCGCGACCATATCAGCGCGTGGCAGCAGACGATGCACCACAACATCCCCACGGCCATACACCTCTCGGAGTGGGGGCAGCAGGAGTTTGTGTTCTATTGCGCGCTGATTCATTCCAAGCTCAACAACTATACGCTCGAGCCTTCCTACGAGATTGTGCAGGCGCTGCTGCGTGCCGTGCTCCTGGAACTGTGCTTCCTGCTTGAGGGCAACCACGGCATGGGCAGCGAGCAGAAGCTCTCGCAGGGCAAGCTGATATTCAATAAGTTCCTCGGTCTCATCTCCAGCAGCGAGGTGAAGCGCAAGCCCATCACCGAATATGCCAGCGAGCTGGCCATCACACCCAAGTATCTCACGATGCTCTGCCTGAAATACAGCGACAAGACGGCTTCGGAGTGGGTCATTCAGTACACCTCGGAGGACATACGCTTCTACCTGCGCAACTCCAACCTGAGCATCAAGGAAATCTCGGCCAAGCTGGGCTTTGCCAATATGAGCCACTTCGGCTCCTACGTGCGCAAGCACCTCGGCATGTCGCCCAGCGAGTTTCGCGACTACAAGTGAGCGTGCCGGTCCGGTTTTTGGTATCTGCGCCGACACAAGAACGCCCCCGAGTGCTCGGGGGCGTTCTTGTGTCTATGCGTCGATGTTGGCGTAGGTGGCGTTCTTTTCTATGAACTCCCGTCGCGGTTCCACGTCGTCGCCCATGAGCATGGAGAATATCTCGTCGGCCTCGGCAGCATTCTCTATGGTCACCTGCTTGAGCAGGCGGTTCTCGGGGTTCATGGTCGTCTCCCACAGCTGCTCGGGGTTCATCTCGCCCAGACCTTTGTAGCGCTGCGTGTGCACGTTGCGCTCGTCGCCGGCGGCATACTTGTCTATAAATGCCTGGCGCTGCTGGTCGGTGTAGCAGTATTCCGACGACTTCTTGTATGTGCACTTATACAGCGGCGGCGTGGCGATGTAGAGGTGCCCGCCCTGTATGACCTGCGGCATGAAGCGGTAGAAGAGTGTCATGATGAGTGTGTCGATGTGTGAGCCATCGACGTCGGCATCGGTCATGATGATGATTTTGTCGTAGCGCAGCTTGTCTATGTTGGCCTCCTTCGAGTCCTCGCCGTCGACGCCGAAGCGCACGCCGATGCTCTGTATGATGTTCATCACCGACTCGGCCTCAAACACGCGGTGCCACTGCACCTTCTCCACGTTGAGTATCTTTCCTCTCAGTGGCAGTATGGCCTGGAAGTGGCGGTCGCGCCCCTGCTTGGCCGAGCCTCCTGCGGAGTCGCCCTCGACGAGGAATATCTCG
Source organism: uncultured Prevotella sp. (assembly GCA_905234355.1). GTDB lineage: Bacteria > Bacteroidota > Bacteroidia > Bacteroidales > Bacteroidaceae > Prevotella. The sequence goes on from CAJOHP010000005.1 coordinate 23,286, forward strand.
CAGTTCTTCGGGTCGCGGTTGGAGCAGTCGGCCAGCTTGCCTGGCAGTCCGCCTCCGCCCATGGGGTTTTTGCGCTGCACGCTCTCGCGGGCCTTGCGTGCTGCGATGCGTGCCGTGGCGGCGAGGATGACCTTCTCACAGATGAGGTGGGCCTCCTTGGGGTGCTCCTCGAGATAGTTGCTCATGGCCTCGCCCACGGCCTTCTGCACGGCGCCGTTCACCTCGGAGTTGCCCAGCTTGGTCTTTGTCTGGCCCTCAAACTGCGGCTCGGCCACCTTCACCGAGATGATGGCCGTGAGGCCCTCGCGGAAGTCGTCCTGCGCCACCTCTATCTTTGCCTTCTCTATCTGCTTGCGCAGCTGGTCGTCCTCGTCGGCATACTTCTTCAGCGTGCGTGCCAGGGCGATGCGGAAGCCTGTCAGGTGGGTGCCGCCCTCTATGGTGTTGATGTTGTTCACATAGGAGTGTATGTTCTCCGAGTAGTCGCTGTTGTAGAGCAGGGCCACCTCGATGGGCACGCCGTCTTTCTCGGTCTTCAGGCAGATGGGGTCGCCTATGATGGACTGGCGGTGGCGGTCCACATAGCGCACAAACTCCTTGAGTCCTTCCTTGGCATGAAACACCTCGGGCTCCCTGAGGTTGCCGTCCTCGTCGGGGCGCAGGTCGGTCAGGGTGATGGTGATGCCGGCGTTGAGGTAGGCCAGCTCGCGCATGCGGCGGGCTATGATGTCGTACTTATACTCTGTGGTGGTGAAGATGCTGCCGTCGGGCCAGAACTGCTGCCGGGTGCCGGTCTTGTCGGTGTCGCCCACTATCTTCACGTCGTACAGGGGCTTGCCCTTCTCGTATTCCTGCTGATAGATGTGGCCGTTACGGAAGACCTGCGACTTCATGTGCGTGGACAGTGCATTGACGCAGCTCACGCCCACGCCGTGCAGGCCGCCGGACACCTTGTAGGAGCCCTTGTCGAACTTGCCGCCGGCATGGAGCACTGTCATCACCACCTCGAGTGCCGACTTGTGCATCTTCTCGTGCTCGTCCACGGGGATGCCGCGGCCGTTGTCCTGCACGGTGATGGAGTTGTCCTCGTTGATGGTCACTTCGATGTGTGTGCAGTAGCCCGCCATGGCCTCGTCGATGGAGTTGTCCACCGTCTCGTTGACCAGGTGGTGCAGGCCTTTCTCGCTGATGTCGCCTATATACATGGCCGGGCGCTTGCGCACGGCCTCAAGTCCCTCGAGCACCTGGATGTTACTCGCGGAGTAGTTCTCTGTTTGGTTCAATTCTTCTGCCATTGTCGTTGATGAACGTTTTAGGCTGCAAAGGTACGAAAAAAATGCGAAAACGCCAAAAAATGCAGCCCTTTAATTCCGCTGTTTGCTATGAATAAAACCATGCTTTTACGTCATTTCCACCTGCATTTTCACACATCGCGGTTTGCTTCGGTCTCCGTTTACCCCCTAAACGAGCCTCCGCTACCGTCTAAACGAGCCGGCTCTACCCCCTAGCCGACCCTCTGCTACCCCCTAAACGGGGCTCGTTTAGGGGGTAGCCGAGGCTCGTTTAGGGGGTAAAGCGGAAAGATTCCAAACTTGAATGCACAACACTCTCATTATCAACGGATTGTAAAAGCGTTGTTGTTATGCATATATGCAGGTCTGTGGGGGCGTATGGTGCGCCGCCGTCGGAGTGGGATTACTCGGCCTCGAGATAGTCCTTGGCGTAGCCCACGTAGTGTGCGGCATAGGCCTCGGCCATGCCGGGTTTGGCCATCTTGATAAACTTGGCGGGCACGCCTCCCCAGAGCTCGTGAGGCCCCACCTTGGTGCCCTGCAGCACGAGTGCGCCCGCGGCGATGATGGCCCCCGGGCCTATCTCGGCATTGTCGAGCACGGTGCTGTTCATGCCTATGAGTGCCCCGTCGTGTATGGTGCATGCATGTACGCAGGCGCAGTGGCCTATGGTGACGTCGTTGCCTATGACGGTGGGGCCTGTAGTGTTGGTCACGTGCACCACGGCCCCGTCCTGCACGTTGCTGCGGTGGCCCATGGTGATGGGGGCCACGTCGCCGCGCACCACGGCGCCGAACCAGATGGAACACTCGTCGCCCATGGTCACATCGCCCACAATGGCGGCGTTTTCGCTGAAGTAGCAGTCGCGTCCCCATCGGGGCGACATGCCTTTGTATGATTTAATGATTGGCATTGCTGTCGCGATAGATTACTTTGTTGGCGCCGCTGGTGATGCGCAGCGCTTCGGGGTGGTTGGCTATGAAGGAGTCGATGTGGCGCACGCGCTTCTCTTCGAGTATCTCGTCGACGGCGATGAGTATGCCCGTCTCCTCGACGTCGCCGAAGCCGTAGTTGATGGCTGTGCCGAAGAGCTTCATGGTGGGCGAGAGGCTCATGTAGGCATTGACCAGCGGGGGTATGTTGTAGCCCAGGCGGCGTATCTCGCGGTTCAGTATCTTGTAGTCCTCGCGGAAGTCGTCTTCGTGGAAGAGGGCGGCCAGCTCGTCTTCCGGTGTCTCTATCTTGAGCGGTTTGAGGGGTATGACGAGCCGCTCCTTGTCGTCGAAGTGCTTCTTGAGGAAATAGAGTATCATGTCGCGTCCCTCGCGGATGTATGACGGATACATGGTCATCTTGCCGAAGAAGTAGCGCACGTTGGGCTTGACGACGGTGAGGGCGCCGAGCCCGTCCCAGAGGTTGTCGAGTGCAAAGAGGCTTTTCGAGCCCATGCGCGACGACTGGTAGGGCAGTGAGACGAAGGAGCGGCCTAGCTCGATGGTGTAGGGCATGTATTCGTCGAGAAACCTCTTGGAGAAGTGGAACATGTGGCTGGTGGCCAGCTGCGGCTGCCCGTGGTCGTCCATCTGCCACTTGGTGCCTTCCAGATAGCGGTAGCCTCCGATGATTTCCTCGGCCTGCGGGTTCCAGACGATGAGCTGCTTGTAGCAGTTGTCCGAGGTGTCGAACTCGTCGATGTCGCAGTCCTTACCTGTGCCGCCGCCTGCCTCACGGAACGCTATCTCGCGCAGCCGGCCTATCTCGCGCATGACGTTGGGGGCGTTGTGTNTGTAGATCTCGTTGTGACTCTTGTTGGTCATGCGGAGCTGCTTGTCGGGCGTGAGCTCGCTCTTGAGCACGCTGACGGGGATGGGGGCGATGATAGGTTGGTTCATTGTCTTTGTGGGGGATGGAGGTTGTTGGGAGACTACTGTGGGAGCTGTGCCTATTGGCTGTCCTGTGCCAGGCTATAGACCTGCTGCTCGACCACCTGTGCCCACTGTACCGGCGTCTTCTGCCTGTCGAAGGTCTGCCAGGGTATGGGCTTGCCTATGGTGATGACAAACGACTGGCCCACGTTCTTATACATCTCGTCGACGAGGAAGAGCATGGCCAGGTTGAAGGGCAGGTAGCGGTCGGAGAAGTGTGCCAGGCGGTAGAACTTCTCGCTGTTTCTGCCGCTGAAGTGTATGGGCACTATGTCGCGATGGCTCTCTACGCTCTTGGTGATGAAGGTCTTGGTCCAGGGTATGTCGCGTATGGAGCCGTCGTCCTGCCGCCTGGAGCAGAGCCCTGCGGGAAACATGAGCACATGGTTCTGGCTCTCGAAGGT
>CAJOHP010000005.1:26924-27789 GCA_905234355.1 uncultured Prevotella sp.
AGTCGCGCCCTGCCTTACCCGTCTTGTTGATGGGCACGCACAGGGGGGCCAGTCCGGGCAGGTTCATCAGCAGGTCGTTGACCAGATAGCGGAAGCGGTCGTCGTAGTGGCGGCCGATAATGGAGCCGAGTGCCACGCCGTCGATGCCGCCCAGGGGGTGGTTGCTGACGAAGGTGTAGAACCGGCCGTCGTCCTTGGGCGGCAGGTTGTCCATGCCTCTGACCTGCAGGTCCATCTTCAGATAGCTCACGCAGGCCTCGAGCCAGGGCGTGCCGGCGAGATGGCGGCTGTCCCATAGAAAGGCGTTGACCTGGTCCTGATGGGCTATGCGCTCCAGCCAGCCTACGAGCACACGGGGCACAAAGCGTGCTTTTGCGCCCAGCTTGCCTTTCAAAATCTGTTCTATGTCAATTGTTTTCTCTGTAATAGTTGCCATTGGCTGCCTACTTTGTCTTTTGAGCTGCAAATATACGACATTTCTTTCAATTAGCGCACATTTTGACGAAAAAAGTCACAAATTGCCCTCATTTTGATAAGCAAGAAGTAAGGATGATGATGAATTTAGCCATCCCATGCGCCGCAGGCTTTTGGGGACGGGCTTTATGCCTGTCCGAGTCCCTACAGTTCCTCGGCCACGGCGAGCTCCATGCCGCGCCAGAGCAGCACGAGGCGGTGCAGGCGGGTGGGGGCATAGGTGTTCTCCACGGCCACGCTCCGGGCGTAGCGCAGCAGCTGCTCGCGGGCCTGGGCAGCGGCGGCTGCCACCTCGGCATCGGTGGCGCGGGCGGGCAGATACTTCAGCTCCAGCACGTAGCTGTGCTCCAGGTCGGGATAGATGTTGAGAAGCGGCTGCAGGTAGATGTCG
>CAJOHP010000006.1 GCA_905234355.1 uncultured Prevotella sp.
GGCATCATGGCCAACTCGCTCTATCGTGCCGACTTCATCATGATGAACATGAAGATGCAGTGCAACGTCATCAGCGAGGCTTACGCCCACGGCGTGAAGAAGCTGCTCTTCCTCGGCTCTACATGCATCTACCCAAAGGATGCACCGCAGCCCATGCGCGAGGACTGCCTGCTCACATCGCCGCTGGAATACACCAACGAGGAGTATGCCATTGCCAAGATAGCAGGACTGAAGATGTGTGAGGCCTACAACCTGCAGTATGGCACCAACTACGTGGCCGTGATGCCCACCAACCTCTATGGACCCAACGACAACTTCCACCTGGAGAACTCCCACGTGATGCCAGCCATGATGCGCAAGATATGCCTGGCCAAGCTCCTGCACGACGGCGACTGGCTGTCCATAAGCCGCGACATGGACTGCCGGCCAGTCGAGGGCATCGACGGACGGGCAGGCCAGCGCGACATCGAGGAGGTGCTCGCCAAGTATGGCATATATAATAATAAGGTGGTGCTGTGGGGCACCGGCACGCCCATGCGCGAGTTTCTCTGGAGCGAGGATATGGCCGATGCCTCGGTGCATGTGCTGCTCAACGTAGACTTCAGCGACATCGTGGGCATAGAGAAGTACTCCAGCGTGCACTATGGCGCCGCTACCGACGGGGCCGTCGACCGCGACCACACGGCCGGACGCGGCGGAGCCATACCTGCCCTGGGCGAGATACGCAACTGCCACATCAACGTGGGCACAGGAAAGGAAGTCACCATACGACAGCTGTCTGAACTCATTGCCAAGACAGTGGGCTTTCAAGGCACCATAGCGTTTGATGCCGACAAGCCAGACGGCACGCTACGCAAGCTCACCGACGTGAGCAAGCTGCACAGCCTGGGGTGGACACACAAGGTGGAGATAGACGAGGGCGTGGACCGACTCTTCCGCTGGTACAGGCAAAGCCTGACGACGGGGAGTTACTAAAAAAACAGAAAAAAACACGCTGTTTGCATACTGTTCGGATTTTATTGTGTACTTTTGTAGCGCAAAAAAAAGAAAAGAGCAACTAATAGCACTGTAAATGAACCAAATTCACCCGTTAGCAATCGTCGACCCCGAGGCACAGCTCGGCGACGGCAATGTGATAGGCCCGTTTTGCGTGATTGACCGCAATGTCGTCATCGGCGACAACAACACCCTGCTCAACAGCGTCACCCTGCACACCGGTGCACGCATAGGCTCGGGCAACGAGTTCTTCCCCGGAGCCAGCATCTCCACCAAGCCGCAAGACCTGAAGTTCAGGGGCGAAGAGACACTCTGCGAGATAGGCGACAACAACAGCATACGCGAAAACGTCACCATCAGCCGGGGCACCGCATCGAAAGGAAAGACCGTCGTGGGGTCGGGCAACCTGCTCATGGAGAACATGCACGTGGCACACGACTGCGTCATAGGCAACGGCTGCATCATTGGCAACTCCACCAAGTTTGCCGGGGAAGTGGAGGTCGACGACAATGCCATCATCTCGGCCACAGTCCTCTTCCATCAGTTCATCAGGATAGGCGGATACGTGATGATACAGGGCGGAAGCCGCACCAGCCAGGACATACCACCATACATCATTGCCGGAAAGGAGCCCATACGATTCGCCGGCATCAACCTCATCGGACTGAGACGCCGCGGATTCTCCAACGAGACCATCGAGATGATACACGACACCTACCGCACCATCTATGCCAAGGGCATAATCAAGGACGGCATCACTGAGGCACGGGCCAAATATCCCGACTCGAAGGAGGTGGAGTACATCTGCTCTTTCATCGAGTCGTCGAAGAGGGGCATCATCAGATAAGAATGAAGACACTGGTCGTGATCACCGGGCCGACAGCCGTGGGAAAAACGGCACTCTGCCTCGACATTGCCCAGCACTTGGGCGTGCCGGTGATAAACGCCGACTCGCGGCAGATATACCGCGAGCTACAGATAGGCACTGCCGCACCCACCGAAGAGCAACTACGGCGGGTGCGGCACTACTTTGTAGGCACACAGTCCATAGCCGACTACTACAGCGCTTCGCTCTACGAGCAGCAGGTCATGCAACTGCTACCGCAACTCTTCGCCCAAAGCGACTACGCCCTGCTCTCTGGAGGAAGCATGATGTATATCGATGCCGTGTGCAACGGCATCGACGACATGCCTACCGTCGACGACGAGACACGCCGCATCATAAAGCAGCGCCTCGCCGACGAAGGCCTGCCGGCCCTGTGCGAAGAGCTCAGGCGCATGGACCCCCAACACTATGCCATCGTGGACCGCAACAACCCCCGACGCGTGGTACACGCACTGGAGATATGCCACATGACAGGGCGCACCTACACCTCCTTCCGCACCAACAGCGTGAAGCAGCGTCCCTTCCGCATCGTCAGAATAGCCCTGCAGCGCGACAGGAAGCAGCTCTACGACCGCATCAACCAGCGCGTAGACCTGATGATGGCGCAGGGACTGCTCGACGAGGCCAGGCGACTGATGCCATACCGACAGCAGAACGCGCTCAACACCGTGGGATATAAGGAGATATTTGACTACATCGACGGACGGTGGAGCCTCAACGAGGCAGTAGAGCGCATCAAGGGCAACACACGCCGCTATGCACGGAAGCAGCTCACGTGGTTCAAGCGTGACAGCCAGACACACTGGTTTGCACCAGAAGAAAAAGAAGAAATCATCAACTACATACATCACTATGAATAAGCTGACCGACATGATAAAGACCATCGGCCGCCTGCTGGCGAGCCTCTGCAAGACGATGCTCAGAGCCTATCTATGGCTCTTCCGCGGGCGTCCCTGGTACGTGAAGATACTATCGGCCATACTGTCGCTCATCGTCGCCTTGCTGCTCTACCTCGGAGCCGTCGATATCAATCTCTTCGGACTCTTCGGACGGTCGCCATCCATGCACACCATACTCAACAAGCGACCTGCCCAGGCATCGGAGATATTCAGCGCCGACAGCGTGTTGATAGGCAAGTTCTTCAGCGAAAACCGCACACCGGTCGAGTATGACGAGGTCAACCCCGTCTTCTGGCAGGCACTCATCGACACCGAGGACGAGCGCTTCTTCCATCACTTCGGAGTAGACTTCCAGGCGTTCTTCGCTGCAATCAAGGACTACGTCGTGCACCACGATGCACGCGGAGCATCGACCATCACACAGCAGCTGGCCAAGAACCTCTTCCGCGTGCGCACCGAATACTCCACCGGACTGCTCGGCAACGTGCCCGGACTGAAGATGCTCATCATGAAGAGCAAGGAGTGGATCACGGCCGTCAAACTCGAAGCACATTTCACCAAGCAGGAGATACTCACGATGTATGCCAACACCGTGGACTTCGGCTCCAACTCCTTCGGCATCAAGACGGCCTGCAAGACCTACTTCGGCATCACACCCGCACAGCTCACTGCCGACCAGGCTGCCATACTCGTGGGCATGCTCAAGGCCACCACCACCTACAACCCAAGGCTGCACCCGGAAAACAGCATGCGACGACGCAACATCGTGCTCGACAATATGTATCAGCACGGCCATCTGGACAAGACGGCGCTCGACTCGCTCTGTGCCAAGGAGATAGACCTGGACTACAGCGTGGAAAACGTCTACGACGGTCAGGCCACCTACTTCCGGGAGGCACTGGCCAACCATCTGCGCGACTGGTGCCACGACAACGGCTACGACCTCTATACCGACGGCCTGCGCATACACACCACCGTCGACACACGCATGCAGCGCTACGCCGAAGAGGCAGCACGCCAGCAGATGGAGCACCTGCAGACTCTCTTCAACCAGCACTGGGCGGGCATGAACCCATGGCAGGACGAGCACTACAGAGAGATAGAAGGATTCATAGAGGGCATTGCACAACGGCTGCCCATCTATAAGTACCTCAAGAAGCGATTCCCAGAGCAGCCAGACTCCATCGACCACTACCTCAACCTGCCACACCCCGTCAAGCTCTTCAGCTACGACGGAACGATAGAACGCGAGATGTCTACACTCGACTCCATACGCTACATGGTGCACTACATGCACTGTGGATTTGTGGCCATGGAGCCCAACACCGGACAGGTGAAGGCTTGGGTGGGCGACATCGACTTCGACACGTGGAAGTATGACAAGGTCACAGCACAGCGACAGCCTGGCTCCACATTCAAGCTGTTTGTCTATACCGAGGCCTTCAATCAGGGCGTCACACCATGCGACCACCGCGTAGACTCCTACGTGGCCGTCAAGTCGTGGGATGCAAGAAAGAGGAAGGAGGTCGTATGGGCACCGTCGAATGCCAACGGCTATTTCACCGGCGCCAACATGACACTCAAACGCGCCTTTGCACAGAGCGTGAACAGCATTGCCGTGAAGCTCGGACAGGAGATGGGCATAGGCAAGGTGGCCGCCACGGCTCACGCCATGGGCATCAAGAGCAAGCTCGACGAGACACCATCCCTCGCCCTCGGGTCGAGCGACGTGTCGCTGCTCGAGCTGGTCAACGCCTACACCACCGTGGCCAACGACGGCAAGGCGCACGACCCCGTGCTGGTCACGGCCATCTACGACCGCGACGGCAACCTCATCTACACCGCGCCTACCGAGCAGCGACAGGCCATCCCCTACAAGTCGGCATTCCTCATGCAGCAGATGCTCATGGGAGGCATGCGCGAGCCGGGGGGCACAAGCATGAGCCTCTGGCGATATGTCAGACCTTTCACCGACACCGACTTCGGCGGAAAGACCGGCACGTCAAACAACCACAGCGACGCATGGTTCGTGGGCGTCAGCCCCAAGCTCGTCTGCGGGGCATGGGTCGGTGGTGAATACCGGGCCATACACTTCCGTACAGGACGATTAGGACAGGGATCGCGCACGGCACTGCCCATCTGTGGAGGTTTTCTCGAGCGCGTACTCGCCGACAAGCGTTTCTCACGCTACCGTGGCAAGTTTGCACCTGCCCACGACGAGGACCTGCGCGACTTCATGTTCAACTGCAGCAGTGGCTACTACGTGCAGCCCAACGACAGCCTGGCCGACGAAGAGGCGGCTGAAGAGGGCGTAGCCTATGACGACGACACCGCCCCCCAGTCATCCGACGCGCCGCAGGAGCCCATCGGCGAGGACATCCCCGTGGTAAACACCAAGACGGAATAGCCCCACAGTGGTCAGCGGTTTTGCCGCTGACACCCGCACCACACAGTGGTCAGCGGTTTTGCCGCTGACACCCGCACCGCAACAATGGAAGAACAACAGTTAGACCTTGACAACAAGGAGTGGCAAGACGCCCTGCAGCTGGTTGATTTCACGCGCCGCTCGCTGTTCCTCACAGGAAAGGCAGGCACAGGCAAATCCACCTTCCTGCGCTATGTCGCGGCTCACACGAAGAAGAAGCACGTCGTGCTTGCACCCACTGGCATAGCGGCCATCAATGCGGGGGGCGCCACGCTCCACAGCTTCTTCCGTCTGCCCTTCCACCCCCTTCTGCCCAACGACACACGCTACGACCGCCGGCACATACGCGAGACCCTGAAGTACAGCAGCGAGCACCGCAAGCTGCTGCGGGAGACAGAGCTCATCATAATAGATGAGATCTCGATGGTCAGAGCCGACATCATCGACTTCATCGACAAGGTGCTGCGCATCTTCACCCGCAATCCCGAGCCCTTCGGAGGCAAGCAGATGCTGCTCGTGGGCGACATCTTCCAGCTTGAGCCCGTACTGCGCGAGGACGAGCGACAGTTGCTCAGTCCTTTCTATGCCTCGCCCTACTTCTTCAACGCCAAGGTGTGGCAGCAGCTCAGACTTGTCTCGATAGAACTGCGGAAAGTCTACCGGCAGACCGACGACCGCTTCATCCTCATGCTCGACCGCATCCGCCAGAACCAGGCCACCATGCAAGACCTCGCCGAACTGAACAAAAGGGTAGTGCCCAACAACAGCCCAGCACAGGGGGAAACCAACGGGGAGGGACTGACCATCACGCTGGCTACACGTCGCGACACCGTAGACCACATCAACGAGAGCCGGCTGGAGCAGATAGAGGGCATGCCCACCGTGTTTCACGGCCTCATACAGGGCGACTTCCCCGAGGCGTCACTGCCTACGCCCATGCAGCTCACGCTGAAACTGGGTGCACAGGTCATCTTCATCAAGAACGACAAGGAGAAGCGGTGGGTCAACGGCACACTCGGCACCATCGTCGCCATCGATGAGGAGGAGGGCACCGTGAGCGTGACGGACGAAGAGGGGCATGAGCACTATGTAGAGGCAGAGATATGGGAGAACATGCGCTACACCTTCAACGAGAAAGAGCAGAAGATAGAAGAGCAGCTGCTGGGCACCTACACACAGCTGCCCCTGCGCCTGGCCTGGGCTATCACCGTGCACAAGAGCCAGGGACTCACCTTCAGCCGTGTGCGACTGGACTTCTCCGGAGGAGCCTTTGCCGCCGGACAGACCTATGTGGGCCTGTCGCGATGCAGGTCGCTGCAGGGCATCACGCTCTGCGCTCCCATCCGCCAGACCGACATCTTCGTCAGGGCTGAGGCCGTGCAGTTTGCCCGCCGCTACAACGACCAGCAGCTCATCAGCCAAGCCATGCAGGAGGGCAAGGCCGACCGGCTCTACCGCGACGCCGTACACGCCTTCGACCGCGGCGACTTCGCTGCCTTCCTCGATGCGTTCTTCCTCGCCATACACAGCCGCTACGACATAGAGAAGCCTCTGCAGCGACGGTTCATCCGGCACAAGCTCGGCATCATCAACAGGCAGCGCGAAGAGATAGCACAGCTGAAGGCTGAGAAGAAAGAGCGCGACCGGATGCTGAAGAGCCTGGCCGCCGAATACACCCTGCTGGGCAAGGAGTGTGAGCACGAGCACATGACCGATGCGGCGATACGCAACTACGAAAAGGCGCTGCAGCTATGGCCCGATGCCGCCGACGCACGGCGACGGCTGAAGAAGCTGCGCAAATAAAAAAAACGGGCAGGCCTCATCACTGATGTGGCCTGCCTGCATGTGTGTGTCTTACGTCTTACCAGTTGTCGTCTTCATTGCCCACGACACCGTTCTTCACCGCTTCTTCCACTTTGTCGATGATGACATTGCTGTAGGCATGGGTCATGACGAGTGCCTTCGAACAGGTGCGCTTCTGAGCGTCCTTCTCTACGAAGGGATAGTGACGGGCTATCTCCCACTGCTCGTCGAAGAGGTTGCGGTCGGTCTTGTCGTCCTGCATGCGCTTGTTGTCGCCATAGGGGTTGCGACGCTGGTTGTCGTCGCGCAGTATGCCTCCTATCCATCCGGCACCCTGATTCTTCAGCACCTCATAGTTCTGCACCGTGAAGGTCACGCGGATGCGCCCCTCCTTGATGTCAATGCGTATGACGGGCGTGATGCTGATGCTGTACTCATTGATGGTGCCGGTGTGCTCGGCTATGTTGCGCAGCGTCGAGGAGATGATGATGGTGCCGCTCTCCTTGTCGTTGAGCGTGATGGCCTGATGGTCCTTGAAGGTGGCCGTAGCCCAGTAGTTGAGCATGATGTAGAGCTGCTCCTTGGTTTTGCCGGGACTCTCGATGACCTGCTGGTAGGTGATGGACTGGTTCTTGTCGAGCGTGATCTGCTGGCGCAGGTTGGCAGCGGCATCGAGCCACTTGTCGCCATAGCGCTGCTTGGCGTAAGCCTCCAGGTCCGATGTCTTCATCACCTGGGCAGAAACAGATAGTGCTGCTACTGCGAGCAGCACTACCGTGAAAGATTTACGGAGAATATTCATCGTCATTTTTTATAAACTGACCATTCTGTTTCATTCCACATCGACAGGCTTGTACTTCGGCACAAGAGTCTTCATAATGCACCAGCCGATGAGGTAGGCCACAGAACAGATGCTGAACACGACCATGTAGGCAGCAGGCTTGCCCTCGAAGCCAAAGGCCATCCATGGTTCAGTAAGTATCTGTCCGCCATGCTCGGTGACGAACTGCATCATCTGCGATGCAGAAGTGCCCGGCTCTATCGTCCCCTTGGTCAGGTCGAAGGCTTTCTCGATGGCGTCGCGTGTCATGACCAATTTGTCGCCATTGAAAGAGAATGAGCCTGCAGCCCAGTCGAAGAATGATCCAGAACCTTTGTTGATGGCGTATGAACCGAGACCGCCGGCCATGGAGCCAATGCCCGTGATGGTGCCGATGGTCGACTTGGGGAACATGTCGCCGATGGTGGAGAAGAGGTTGGCCGACCAAGCCTGGTGTCCCGCGCCAAGCAGTCCGATGAGGATGGCAGGCCACCATGCGCTATAAGCGCCGAGGGGCTGTGCCAGCAAGCCCAGAAGGGGGAAACAGGCAAAGATAAGCATGGCGCGCATGCGGCCCAGGTATGGGTTCATGCCTCGCTTCTCTACAAAATAGGTGGGCAGATAGCCACCGCCGATGGAGATGACAGTCACGATGGCATAAAGGGTGATGATAAGAATCATGCCCATACCAGAGTCGGAGGTGTAGCCATACTGGTCGCTGAAATAGGCTGGTGCCCAGAACAGGAAGAACCACCACACACCGTCGGTCATCAGCTTGCCTACGATGAACGACCATGTCTGCTTGAAGGTGAAGCACTTCCAGAACGAGATGGTCTTCTCCTCCTTCGCCTCCTGCTTGTTCTGCACCTCGGCGATGTCGCTGTCCTGCTCGATATAGTTCAACTCGGCCTGGTTGACGTACTTGCTGGCGTGGGGCTTTTCGTAGAGCCACATCCAGAGGCCCATCCAGACGAAGCCCAGCACACCGATGACGATGAACGCCATCTCCCACCCCCAGGCTCTTGCCAGCAAGGGGATGGTGGCGGGGGCGGCCAGTGCACCTACAGAGGCACCGCTGTTGAAGATGGAAGTGGAGAAGGCACGGTCTTTCTTCGGAAAATATTCGGCCGTCACCTTGATGGCTGCGGGGAAGTTGCCTGCCTCACCTAATGCCAACACCATGCGGCATGCCAGGAACAGATACATGGAGATGGTGGCTATCATCACAGCGGCATCACCGGTAAGCTTTCCCAGTTCGGCCACCGACTTGTAGCCCTCTATCTCCATGGCTGCCCATCCGCATCCAGCATGCAGACAGGCTCCTAATGACCACACAAAGATGGCGATGAGGTAGCCCTTCTTTGTGCCCATCCAGTCGATGAACTTACCTGCAAAGAGGTTGGCGATGGCATAGAAGATGGAGAATATGGCCGTGATGTTGCCATAATGTGAGTCGGTCCAGTGGAACTCGGGCGCAATGAAGTCTTTCCAGGTGAGCGACAGGACCTGGCGGTCCATGTAGTTGACGGTAGTTGCCAGGAAGAGCAGTCCGCAGATGACCCAGCGGAAATTACTCATTTTAGTGGTTTGTATGGGTATCATAGTGGCTTACTTTAGTCTGTTCACGGGTATCTCGTCTTTGTCGTTGTAGTAGAGGTTCTCACCGGCCATGCCCCAGATGAAGGTGTAGTAGTAGGTGCCGGCCGCGGCGTGTATGCTCCATTCAGGCGACATGATGGCCTGCTCGTTGTGGAGCCAGACCACGCGGCTCTCCTGCGGCTCTCCCATGATGTGGGCTATCGTCTGCTTCTCCGGCAGGTTGAAGTAGTAGTAGGCCTCGATGCGGCGCCCGTGTGTGTGGGGCGGCATGGTGTTCCACGCGGCGCCGGGGTTGAGCTGTGTCAGACCGAGCTGCAGCTGGCAGGGGCCCTCCTCAAGCACGTCGTTGACGATGAGCTTGTAGACCGTACGGTTGTTGCACTCCTCAGTAGTGCCCACGGGTCCCCAGACGGCAGCCTTGAGCGAGCCCTTGCGGCCGTCGAGTGTGATCCACTGCGTCTTGTAGTGCTGGTGGGCGGTGGCCGAGTTCAGGTAGAACTTGGCAGGTTTCTGCGCGTCTTTCGAGCGGAACTGCACCACCTTGTTCACGTCTTTGCCCTTGGCTATGTGGCCGCGGCCTATGTATAGGGCCTCCTTCGGTGCGAGGGCATACTCCTTGCCGTCGACGATGACCACGCCCTCGCCCTCGCCGCAGTTCACCACGCCGAGCTCGCGGTTGTAGAGGAAGTACTTCTCCTCGATGGTCTTGTCGACGTCGAGTCCGAGCTCGAGGAAGTTCTCCAGCGTGAGTGTCTTCGTCACAGGCATGGCGCCGCCGAAGATGAAACGGTCGTAGTGGGAGTAGGTCAGATGGATCTTGTCGGCCTCCATCACCTTCTCCATGACAAAGCGGTCGCGCAGAGTCTGCGTGTCGTAGTGCTTCACGTCCTGCGGGTGGCAAGCAGTCTGAAACTTCACATCCTGCTGGGCCGTGGCCGAAGTCATGGCTCCGGCCAGCAGTGCTAACGAAATAAATGATTTTTTCATATTTGTTTTGATTTGATGAAATATACACTTGGGAGGGACAACACAGGCGCAATGTCCGTATCTTATTTGGCACTCTTTTCCTCGGCGGCGATGCGCATGCGGTTCCACACCACCATGGCAATGGTAACGAGCGTGAGCAGTCCGGCGCCTATCCACTTCAGGTAAGCCACGCACTTGTAGATGACCCATCCGAAGAGCGATGAGGCGAAGTCGAGCGCTCCGGCCTCAAATCCCTCGGGTATCTTGGCTGCGTCGTTCTGTGTGGCTGCATAGACCTCGTGGGCAGCCTGTGTGAAGGCGGGGGCCATGTCGGTGACGAAATAGAGTCCGATGACGAGCGCCACGAAACCGATGATGAGGCTCTTCACCACGTTGCCCTTGGTATAGGGGAGGATGAGTGGGAACAGGTAGAACATGCCGGCGAGCGATGCCAGCGGCAGGAACTGGTTGCCGGGCAGCACTACGGCCACGATGAGGATGACGGGTATGAGAATGACCGAGCATACCAGCGTCGTGGGGTGTCCGATGACGAGTGCGGGCGACATGCCGATGTAGACCTTTTTGCCATTGAACTTCTGCTTGACCACCTCCTGCGTCTTCTCGGCGATGGGTTTCAGTCCGTCGATGAAGAGGCTGGTGATGCGTGGTATGAGCTCCATCACGGCTCCCATGGTCACGCCCAGTGCCAGTATCTTCTTGATGTCAAGCTGAGCGGCAATGCCGATGAGTGCGCCCACGATGACTCCGAGCACGAGTGGCTCGCCCAGCACGCCAAACTTCTTCTTGAGTCCCTCGGCATCGACGTCGAGTCGCGAGAATCCCGGAATCATGTCGAGCAGCTTGTTGATGCACACGGCAAAGGGTGTGAAGCTCTGGCAGAAGGGCTGCGGGATGGAGATGCCGGGCAGGTCGTAGTGCTGCTGAAACTTCTCTGCCGTGAGGTCGGCCATGACCAGTGTGACGATGTAGCAGACGATGGCAGCGAAGTAGCCCCATGCCAGCGACTGGTCCATCACGAAGTAGGCCACGGCGCCGATGAAGGCGAAGTGCCAGTAGTTCCACAGGTCGATGTTGACCGTGCGGGTGCACTTGGTGATGAGCAGTAGGAAGTTCACGCCTAGGAGTATGGGGATGATGAGTGCTCCCACGGCGGTGTTGTAGGCCACGGCAGCGGCAGCAGGCCACCCCATGTCAAACACTTGCAGGGCCAGGTGATAGAGGTCGGAGATGCCTTCAAGAGGCGAAGTGAAATTGTCGGTGAGCAGCTTCGTCACCACGTTCAGTCCGATGAAGCCCACGCCCACGTAGAGACCGCTCTTTAGTGCTTTGCCAAACTTCATGCCTATGCACAGGCCGATGATGGTGAAGAGGATGGGCATCATCACCGATGCGCCCAGGCTGATGATGTAGGTGAATACTTGTTCCATTGGGTTTTTGCAGGTTTTTTATTGTTGTTGTTTGTTTTGTCTTAGCGTAGTTGTCAGGTGCCGGTGCACTGCCTTTGGGCATAGGGAGTGGTATCCCTGCACGGCACATTGCCCTGCAAAAGTACACATTTTTTTTCTATTAGCCGCCAAAAAAGCGTGAAAAGTTATTATCGCTACGCTCACAAGTGGCAAAAGAAAGAGCTGGCGGTTACAATCCTGTTACATTCCTGCCGTGTAACAGGTTTGTAACCGCTTTTCTTCGGCTCTTTGCTGCCGGCAGCGTAATTTTGCAGCAAAAACAAATAGCAACAAAATGGAACAGAACTATTTCTTCATCGGTCTGAAGCTGCTTGGTGCCTTGGGCCTGCTCATCTTCGGCATGCGCATGATGAGCGACGCACTGCAGAAGATGGCCGGTCCGCAGCTGCGCCACATCCTGGGCCGCATGACCACCAACCGCCTCTCGGGCATGCTCACCGGTGCCTTCGTCACCTGCGCCGTGCAGTCGTCGTCGGCTACGACGGTGATGACCGTGTCCTTCGTCTCGGCCGGCCTGCTCACCCTGGGCCAGGCCATCTCGGTCATCATGGGTGCCAACATCGGGACCACGCTCACGGCATGGATCATGTCGCTGGGCTACAACGTAGACCTGACCAACGTGGTCTTCCCCGCCTTCTTCGTGGGCATGGTGCTCATCTACAAGAAGCGGCACCGCTTTGTGGGCGACTTCCTCTTCGGCATCGCCTTCATGTTTCTCTCGCTGGTCATGCTCAGCACGGCAGGCAAGGAGATGGACCTGGAGCACAACGAGGCCGTGGTGGCCTTCTTCGCCTCGTTCGACACGGGCAGCTACCTCACCATCCTGTCCTTTCTGGCCATCGGCACTGTCATCACCTGTATCGTGCAGTCGTCGGCTGCCGTCATGGCCATCACCATCCTGCTCTGCTCCACGGGCGTACTGCCCATCTATCTGGGCATTGCTCTGGTGATGGGTGAGAACATCGGTACGACGGCCACGGCCAACCTGGCTGCGCTGGGTGCCAACATCCAGGCGCGGCGGGCGGCACTGGCGCATCTGCTGTTCAATGTGTTTGGCGTAGCCTGGGTGCTCTGCGTGTTCTATCCTTTTGTCGACATGGTGTGCCGCCTGGTGGGCTACGACCCCGCTCAGGGCGGACAGGCGGCTTTGCTGCCCGTGGTGCTCGCCACGTTTCACACCTGCTTCAACGTGACCAACACCGCCCTGCTCATCGGGTTCATCCCTCAGATGGAGCGCGTGGTGTGCTGGCTCTTGCCCGACAGGCAGCAGACCGGCGAGGAAGACTTCCACCTGCGCTACATTCAGGCCAACCTCATACAGACGCCCGAAATCTCGGTGCTGCAGGCACAGAAGGAGACAGGGCACTTCGCTCAGCGCGTGCAGCAGATGTTTGGCCTGGTGCGACAGCTACTCGAGGAGAAAGACGACGAGCATTTCACCTCTTTATATAATAAGGTGGCGCAGCAGGAAGACTTCACCGACCGCATGGAGATAGAGATAGCACGCTATCTGGAGCAGGTGAGCAGCGGCCACCTGAGCGACATCACCAAGCTGAAGGTGAGGCAGATGATGCGCGAAATCAGCGAGCTGGAGTCCATCGGCGACGCCTGCTACAATCTGGCGCGCACGCTGAACCGCCGTCACGAGTCGGGGCACGACTTCACCCCCGCGCTCTACGACAAGCTGCACGCCATCATGCAGCTCACCGACGAGGCGCTCACCCAGATGAACATCGTGATGACCGGGCACAGCCGCGAGCACAACATAGGCGACACGTTCCGCATAGAGAACGACATCAACCGCTTGCGGCAGCAACTCAAGGACGACAATACCCGTGCGGTGAACGACCGGGAGTATGACTACGTCGTCGGCACCATGTTTACCGATATGGTCAACGAGTGCGAGAAGCTGGGCGACTATGTGGTCAATGTGGTGCAGGCAAGGTTTGGGAAATAGGCGCTGCGGGCAATACTACACTTTCATCAGCTCGTGCATAAACTCGTCGAGACGCAGCAGTCCGTAGCCTCCGCTGACGCATGACACCTCGTCGTAGCACGCCACGTCGTCGGCCTCTATACCCTTGTAATAGATGAGGAAGGGCACCGGCTCGTTGACGTGTATGCGCATCTCCACGGGGGTGGGGTGGTCTGGCAGTACGGCGATGCATACGGGCTCGTCCATGGCCTCCGTGGCTTCGCAGATGGGGCGTATGAGGCGCTGGTCCAGATAGTTGATGGCACGCAGCTTCAGGTCGAGGTCGCCATCGTGTCCGGCCTCGTCGGTGGCTTCCACGTGCACGAAGACGAAGTCGTCGTGGCTCAGCGCCTCGATGGCAGCCTGTGCCTTGCCCTCGTAGTTGGTGTCGGCCAGTCCGGTGGCTCCCGGCACCTTGACGATGCGCAGTCCGGCATAGCGGCCGATGCCCTGTATGAGGTCGACGGCCGAGATGACGGTGCCGCTCTTTATCTGCGGATACATCTCCTGCAGCGTGGGCATGGCAGGGCGGTATCCGCCGCTCCATGGCCAGATGCTGTTGGCCTGACGCTCGCCTCGTCCTGCTTTGGCTTGGTTGAAGGGGTGCTGGGCGAGGAGCTGCTGAGAGCGCAGGATGAGCTTGTTGAGCAGCATGGCCGTCTGCAAGGGCGACAGCTCGGTGTCGTCGGGCCACACGCCCTCCTCAGGTGTCACAAGCAGCGGTTTCCATGGCTCGCCGGGATGGTCGTGGGGCGGGTTGCAGACGATGTGCTTGCTGCCTCCACGGATGATGAGCAGGTGGCGGTACTGTATGCCGCAGATGAAGCGCACGCGCTCACAACCCTCTGCCTCGTTGAGCGGGGCAGCCAGCTCGCTGTTCAGGTAGTCTATGAGTCCTCGTGCATCGTCGGTCTGCAGGTTGCCGCCGTTGTGGGTCACGATGTTTCCGTCGGCTATCGTGATGATGTTGCAGCGCAGGGCCAGGTCGCCGGGCTGCATGTCGTAGCCGATGGAGGCTGCCTCAAGTGGTCCGCGCCCCTCATAGACGGTGTTGAGGTCGTAGCCCAGGATGGCGGTGTTGGCCACTTCGCTGCCAGGCGGGAATCCCTCGGGCACGGTGATGAGCCTGCCCGTGCGCCCCTTGCGGGCCAGCAGGTCCATCATGGGCTTGTCGGCATACTGCAAGAGGGTCTTGCCTCCCAGACGTGCGACGGCGTGGTCGGCCATGCCGTCGCCAAGTATGATGATGTGTTTCATAAGCCGTTCTTATATGTTAGCAATGCTCATAATGTTGGCAAAGACACCGGCCGCGGTGACGCCCGCCCCGGCGCCGTAGCCCTGTATGAGCATGGGATATTCGCGGTAGCGCTCGGTGGTGAGCAGCACGATGTTGTTGCTGCCCTCGAGTCCGTAGAAGGGGTGGTGCTCGCCTACGGCCTCGAGCGACACGCTGGTCTTCCCCCCTTCCATCTTGGCCACGAAGCGCCACCGCTTGTGCTCGGCCTCGAGCACCTGCCGGCGCCGCTCGAAGTCGGCATCGAGCGAGGGCAGGAGCCGCCAGAAGTCGTCGAGCGTCCCTTGGAAGAAGGCATCGGGCATGAAGAGGTGCTTCTCCACATCGTCCTGCTCCACGCGGTAGCCTGCCTCGCGTGCGAGGATGACGAGCTTGCGTATGACGTCCTTGCCGCAGAGGTCTATGCGTGGGTCGGGCTCGCTGTAGCCCCGCTCTTTGGCCAGCCTGACGGTCTCGGAGAAGGGTGTGTCGTGGGAGATGGTGTTGAAGATGAAGTTGAGCGTGCCAGAGAGCACCGCCTCAATGCGCAGGATTTTGTCGCCCGAAGCCAGCAGGTCGCCTATGGTGCCGATGATGGGCAGTCCGGCGCCCACGTTGGTCTCGAAGAGGAATCGCACACCGCGTCGCATGGCCGTGGTCTTCAGCCGGCGGTAGTCCTCGTAGGGGCCCGAGGCCGCTATCTTGTTGGCCGTGACCACGGAGATGTTATGGTCGAGCAGGTCCTGGTAGAGCGCTGCCACGTCGGGCGAGGCGGTGCAGTCCACGAAGACGGAGTTGAAGATGTTCATCCCCACTATCTCGTCCCTGAGCCGCCCGATGTCGCTGGGCTCGGCCTGTGCCATGCGCTCCTTGTAGGTGCGCAGGTCTATGCCGTCGCGGTCGAAGATGGCTTTCTTGGACGAGGCGATGCCCACCACTTTCAGCTTCAGCTGTCTCGACTCCTTGAGGTGCTTGTATTGTGAGTTGATCTGCTCGAGCAGGTTGCCGCCCACGGTGCCTATGCCGCAGACGAAGAGGTTGAGCACCTTGTATTCCGAGAGGAAGAAGGAGTCGTGCAGCACGTTGAGGGCCTTGCGCAGGAAGCGTGCCTCGACGACAAAGGAGATATTGGTCTCCGATGCGCCCTGTGCGCAGGCTATGACGGAGATGCCCGAGCGTCCGAGCGTGCCGAAGAGCTTGCCTGCGATGCCGGGGGTGTGCTTCATGTTTTCGCCCACGATGGCGATGGTGGCCAGTCCGCTCTCGGCGTGCATGGGAAACATGGCTCCTGTGACAATCTCTTTAGAGAACTCCAGGTTGAGCACTTCGACGGCGCGCGCTGCGTCTTCGTCGCGCACGCCTATCGACGTGGAGTTCTCCGACGATGCCTGGCTGACCATGAACACCGAGATGCCGTTTTCGGCCAGGGTGGAGAAGATGCGGCGGTTCACGCCGATGACGCCCACCATAGACAGGCCTGTGACGGTGATGAGCGTGGTGCCCTTGATGCTCGAGATGCCCTTGATCATGCGGTGGTCGTCCTCTATCTGCTGCTTGATGAGCGTGCCGGGATGGGCCGGGTTGAAGGTGTTCTTCACCCGGATGGGGATGTTCTTCACGCAGACGGGGTAGATGGTGGGCGGATAGACCACCTTGGCGCCGAAGTTGCACAGCTCCATGGCCTCGACATACGACAGCTCGTTGATGGTGTAGGCCGTCTTGATGACGCGTGGGTCGGCAGTCATAAATCCGTCGACGTCGGTCCATATCTCCAGCACCGAGGCGTCGAGTGCTGCCGCGATGATGGCTGCGGTGTAGTCGCTGCCGCCCCGTCCGAGGTTGGTGGTCTCGCCGGTGTCACGGTCGCGGCTGATGAATCCGGGCACCACGGGTATGACCTTTTCTCCCTTGGCGGTGCTGCTGCAGAAAGAGGCAAAGGCTTCTTTCACGAGCTTGGCCGTCAGCTCGGCGTCGAGCACGTGCTTGCCCTGCTTGCGCTGCGTGCGGATGAAGTCGCGCGAGTTGTAGCGGCGGCCGCCAGCGATGAGTGTGCCCACGATGTGGGAGCTCAGGCGCTCGCCGTAGCTCACGATGGTGGCCTGTGTCTTGGGGCTCAGGTCGTGGATGAGAAACACGCCATAGTAGATGGAGCGTAACTGTTCGAAGAGCTCGTCGAGAGTCTTCTGCAGCGCGACTCGCTGCTCGCCCGAGGCAATGACCGCCGAGAGCATGTCGGCGTGACGCTGCTTCATGCTGTTGAACTCGTCGCGCCAGCTCTCGTCGCCGCTTAGCGCCAGCTGCGAGGTGGCTATCAGCTTGTCGGTGATGCCGCCGAGGGCGCTCACCACCACGACGACTTGGTCGCTCTCGGCCTCTACGATGCGCTTCAGGCTGAGGATGCTTTCCACGGAACCTACGGACGTTCCGCCAAACTTCATTACTTTCATGTTGGTCTTGTTTTGTTGGTCTTGCTCTACCCCTTAACGGACGGGGCGCTGGTTTACAAGGTGCAAAGGTAAGTAAATTTTGCGAATTACAGCGGACCTGTTGCCAATTATTTAGTAACGCAGTGTGGATTTTGCGAAAAAGCGAAGCGCATCTCTGCTGCATTTCCCCAATGTATTTGCTCGTCTTGCAGGCAATGGCCCCAAGATTTCCGCAAGTAGGGTGTCCTGTTTGTTGTGCACAAATGTCTCCGGCTGTCCTGTTTGTTGTGCACAAATATCTCCGGCGGTCCTGTAGGGACAGGCTTTATGCCTGTCCGAAATAGGCTGTTCTTTCACACCAACACTCGCAGTACCACTCGGAGTACCAACGTCTGGTACTGTGAGTACCAACGTCTGGTACTGCGAGTACCAACGTCTGGTAGTGTGACTACCGATGCCTGGTAGTGTGGCTACCAACATCTGGTAGTGCGGCTACCGATGCCCGGCAGTGTAAAAGCAATCAAACAACTGATCTTTCCCACCTCCTTTTTGGGTGGGAAAGCTCGGTTAATCATACCATTTTTTATGGTTACTAAGATGGGAAACTTTAATTATAGGTGGGTTCTATTAATTAGCTTTGGCAGATTTCTGAGCTGTTTTGGTTCCCATTTTGTAAGTGGAAGAAGGAGAAAAGCACACGTCTCACCTGTGTTCTCGCCCGTTTGAGTATTGACAGGGGCGAAAAAATGTTGTACCTTTGCACATGCAATCGGGAAGGAAACCGAACGACTTGCAAAACAACAAGACTGTCAATCGCGAAAGACATACAGAGAGTACCAACAACAATTATTCACAAACCATTTAAAACACACAACAATTATGCTTTACTATCGCAAGTACAAGAACAACAACAGTCACAGCAAGGGCTATGGCAAGTGGTATGCCCGCGCCATCAACATGGAGACCGTAGAGATAGAGGCCATCGCCGACAAGATGCAGGCCAACTGCACGGTGAAACGCGCCGACATCCTGGCTGTGCTCTCTGAGCTCGGACCCACGATAAAGGACATGCTGCAGGAGTCGAAGCGCGTGCACATACCCTATGTGGGCTATCTGAAGCTCGGCATCAGCACCACCGGAGAGGCCGAGGCCGAGAAGTTCTCTGCCCGCCAGAACGTGAAGGGCGTGCACGTCATCTTCCAGGCTGAGAAGCGCGCCACCAACGGCATACGTCTGAACACCCTGACCGACGGCGTGGTGGTCACCGAGGTGCCTGCACGCGAGTTTGACAAGACCAATGCAGACAGCACTACCGGTGGCAGCAGCTCGGACGACGGCGAGACCGGCCGTCCGTAAGGATGAAAACACACTGAACACAGAGCCCCCTCGTGCCACAAAAGAACACGAGGGGGCTTCGTTTTGGTATGATGAAAGCAGAAAAATAAAGGTAATGGGGGGACTAAACACTTCATCAAAGTAATAGGAGTAAGTCCCCCTTGACCTTATGGCTATATAACTAACAGTTATTGTCGCTTTTTGTCTGGTAACACGGGCGCCCCCGCCCACATCTGCTAAGGGCGAAGGCGCCCGCGTACCCAGTGTCGGCTGCAAAGGTACGAAGAAAAAGCGGAACGGCCAAGACCTTGGCCACGTTTTTTTTCCTCTGCTACATTTGGCCGTCTGCCGAATAATGCGTAACTTTGCGGGCAGATTACTACTAAAACACTTTGCACGAGATGAAACATACCATTGCATTGGCCTTTGCCGCCATGATGACTGCAAGCGGGCTGCAGGCCCAAGTGGTGCCTGCCTGGCCCGAGGTGACACAAGAAGCCAAGCCAGGCACCCGATGGTGGTGGATGGGGTCGGCCGTAGACCAGAGCAACCTGCGCTGGGCCATCGGCGAATATGCCCGTACGGGCATCGGCACTGTAGAGATTACGCCCATCTATGGTGTGCTCTCCGGCAATCAGAAGAACATAAGCTACCTCTCCGAGCGATGGATGCAGATGCTGGGCACGGCACAGCAAGCCGGCACGGAGCACGGGGTGGCCATCGACATGAACGGCGGCACGGGATGGCCGTTCGGCGGTCCCTGGGTACCGGTGAGTGAGGCCGCCGGCAAACTGGTCACGAAGACCGAAGTGAAAAGCAGCGACGGCACTACCCCTCTGACCTGGAGCGTGAGCAGTCCTGAGCAGAACGCACCGCTCAACAAGGTGATGGCCTATGCAGAAGGCACTGCCGTCGACGTGACACCCTACGTCAGCGGCACCACGCTCACCTGGCAGGCACCCGAAGGGCAGTGGCGACTGCTGGCCATATACAACGGCCACACCATGCAGGCTGTGAAACGCGCCGCGCCGGGAGGAGAAGGACTCGTCGTCGACCACTACGATGCCGACGCCGTGGCCCACTACCTGCAACATTTCGACGAGCGCTTCGAAGCTACCGGAGCACAATGGCCACATACCTTCTTCAACGACAGCTACGAGGTCTACGGCGCCGACTGGACACCACGCATGCTGGAGAAGTTTGAGCAGCTGCGCGGCTACCGCCTCGAAGACCACATGCACCAGCTACTGGGCTATGCCAAGGACGAGGGCGGCCAGGTGCTGGCCGACTACCGGCAGACGCTGAGCGACCTGCTGCTCGAGAACTTCACCCGGCAGTGGACACAGTGGGCCCACAGCCACGGCGTCACCACACGCAACCAGGGCCACGGCTCGCCCGGCAACCTGCTCGACTTCTACGCCGCCGTCGACATTCCCGAGACCGAGAGCTTCGGCTACAGCGACCTGCCCATACGCGGACTGCGACAGGACCCAGGCTTCACAAGCCACAACCTCAGCGACATGGCCACGCTGAAGTATGCCTCGAGCGCCGCACACGTCGTGGGACACCGTTACGTGTCGAGCGAGACCTTCACCTGGCTGGCAGAGCACTTCCGCGTGTCACTCTCGCAGATGAAGCCCGAGCTCGACCTCTTCTTCCTCGCCGGTGTCAATCACATCTTCTTCCACGGCACCACCTACTCCCCACGCAACGAACAATGGCCCGGATGGAAATTCTATGCCTCGGTGGACATGAGCCCCACCAACAGCATCTGGCGCGACGCCCCATGGCTCATGCAGTATGCCGAGCGATGCCAGAGCTTCCTACAGATGGGCAGCCCCGACGCCGACCTGCTGGTCTATGCACCCTTCCACTACGCCATGCACCAGAACACGGGAGCCAACGCCGCACGCCTGCAACTTTTCGACATCAACACGCTGTCGCAGAAGATGCCTCACATGGTGGCTGCACAGCAGAGCATAGAGCGGGCCGGACTGGACTGCGACTTCGTGTCCGACCGTCAGCTGCTTGCCACCCGCTACGACGGCACCTGCCTCGTGACCGAGGGCGGCACACGCTACAAGGCTCTCGTCGTGCCGGTGCGCACCTATATGCCGGCCGACGTGGCTGCTCATCTCGACGAGCTGCAGCAGCAGGGAGCCACCATCGTCTACGGCACCGACGCCAGCACCATAGCCCAGACAGGATGCCAGAGCGAGGCGCTGCACACACAGCTGGGCCTCAGCCTGCTGCGACGGCAGAACGCCACCGGGCACCACTACTTCATCAGCAACCTCACCGCCGGCGACATTGCCGGACGCGTGCCGCTGAGCGTCGGCTTCCAGCATGCGGTGCTCTTCGACCCCATGACAGGCAGCATCAGGCAGGCATCCGTAGAGGACGGACAGGTGTGGATAGCCCTGCGGTCGGGCGAGTCGGTCATCCTGCAGACCTACGACAGCGCCGTGCAGACAGACCGGCATGACGAGCCGGCCACCGAGGGCACACCCTTCAGCGTGGACAGTCCCTGGACACTCACCTTCAGCCAAGACACCAACTCGGAGTATCTCGACGCTACCTACGCCCTCGGGCAGCCCACCGCCTGGCAGACCCTCGGACAGCAGCCAGCACAGCTCATGGGCACCGGCACCTACACCACCACCTTCACCCTTAGTGAGCAGCAGCTGCAGATGGGCAATGCCGGATACCGCCTCGACCTGGGCGACGTGCGCGAGAGTGCCCGCGTCTATGTCAACGACCAGCTGGCCGGCTGCGCCTGGGCTGCCCCCTTCACCATCGACGTGGGCCACCTGCTGCGTGCCGGCGCCAACGAGCTGCGCATCGAGGTGACCAACCTGCCGGCCAACCGCATAGCCCAGATGGACCGTGACGGCGTGGAGTGGCGACGCTTTGGCGACGTCAACATCCTCGACATCGTCGACGGCAAGACCAGTCAGGCCGGGGTGAACTACCGCGGATGGGAGCCTGTGCCCTCAGGACTCGGGGACGGCACGCCCGTGCGCCTCATACCGTTGCGGCGGCTGAGCAGCGAGCTGCAGACACGCTTCGCCTGCTTCGAGCAGAGCGGCGAGGCCTACTACCCCGTCTACCGGCTCACCACACCGTCGGGACAGGCCCCCGCCACGCTCACCATCAGCCAGTCCGACGGCACATCCTACACCGACTACGCCCTCACCGCCGACGGGCTGCTCATGCTCCGCGGCTCCAGCGACGGTCTGGTCACGCTCCACGCCACCGACCAGGATGGACTCGAGAGCGAGACCTTCATGCAGGCCCCCGGCGCCTACGAGCAGCGCTACGCCCTCGACTTCACCGCCGCCACGCCGCCACCATGCGGATGGATGGACATGCCCTCACAAAACACCATCAAGGGTTTCGACGGCACGGGCAAGCTCACCTGGCACCGCGCACTGGCCAACGGACGCGAGGTCACCACACTCTACGACGGACTCACCCTGCAGAGCGAGCGACCCAACTACTACTTCTTCTACCCCGGCTACGGCATGACAGCCTCGGTCGACTTCACGCTCTTCTTCGCAGCCCAGCCCGGCGACCTCTGCCTGCTCTCCAAGCTTGTAGGCGAAGGCGCTACGGTCTACGCTGCCGAAGACTCCATCACCGACGTCGTCAGCTGCCCGCCCGACGCACAGCAGATAAGCCTCAGCCTGGGCGGCACAGCCTCGTTCTCCATCTACCGCTCGCTGCAGGTCTACCGTCCGCTGCATCTGCCCTCAGCCATCACGCTGCCAGAGAGCACGAGCGCCGCGCCCGGCCGTCACACAGACGCCTACCACACCCTGCACGGACAGCGTGTGGCCGTGCCCCGAAAGGGCATCTACCTGCGCGGCGGACGGAAGACCGTGGTGCGATGACATGAGGTTGTTCTACTTGCTGTCTCCAAAATGGGGTCAGTAGCATTTACACAATGGGTACAACATATTGGACAGCCTATTTCGGACAGGCTAGAGGAATGCGGCTTTATCCGCAAGATTCCAACGTATGGGCTAAAGAACCAGGCAACGTTCCGTTTGATTGACAACTACACGCTGTTCTATCTGAAGTTCGTGAAGCACAACACTGCCAACGATGAGCAATTCTGGAGCCACAATTACCTGTCGAGCTTGCGGTCTGCCTGGGTCGGTTTGACCTTTGAGCGTCTGTGTTTCCAGCATATTCGCCAAATCAAAATGGCACTTGGCATCAGCGGAGTAGTGACAAACGTATTTGCATGGCGAGTGGGACTGGGTGCTGACGGGAGGAAAGGTGCACAGATAGACATGCTCATAGACAGGGCTGACAACATGGTGAATATCTGTGAAATGAAATTCTCACATAACGAATATACTGTGACTAAAGACGATGCAGATAGCTTGCACCATAAGGCGGAGTGTTTCATCGCCGAAACAGGATGTAAGAAATCTGTAAGCCTTACTATGGTCACTGTGTCAGGGATTGCCCACGCTGGATATTGGAGTGAGATACACAACAACATCACTTCAGAAGACCTATTCAAGGCATAGTCTCAGACGTATTTGTTTCAATGTATAGGCAGTCAGTTGGTATAAAAATTCCAATGACTGCCATTTTTTAGTTTACCTTTCCCGTTCTTATTCGTGTTAATAGCAGAAGTGCATCAATAAAATGGAATCGCAAGACTTTCAAAATATCGCAACATCCGTTCGTCCAAAGCTGATGAATCTCTGCCGGAGTTTCTTCGACAAGCAGGAACTGGCCTACGACGCGGAGGATGCCGTACAAGAAACGCTTTTGCGTCTGTGGCAAATGCAAGACAGACTTAGCGATTATCAGAAGCCCGAAGCACTGGCTATGTTGATTGCAAAGAATGTGTGCATTGACATCTTGAAACTCAATAAAGAGCAACATGAGCCGCTTGACGAGACCAGCAACATCATCGGAAACGTACAGGCTGATCAGTCGATGATAACTCACGACACCGAGCAGATAATAAGCAATGCTTTGGCAAAATTGCCGAGAACGCAACAGCGAATGTTGATGATGCGAGCCGAAGGAATGTCAATGGTGGAAATTGCTACAACCTGCAATGCAACGCCTACCAGCACAAAGACGATGATATGCGCTGCAAGAAAGAAAATGATGGAAAT
>CAJOHP010000007.1 GCA_905234355.1 uncultured Prevotella sp.
GCCGACGCTCCGCTACCGGGTAAACGGGGGTCGTCTAGGGGGTAAACGGTGACCTGCGGAGCCCTCACTCCATGTCTCGCTCGGTCTGATTTGCATTCAGCCACATATTTTATTATCTTTGAACCAAAGGTGATGGCTGTAGGGACGGGCTTTATGTCTGTCCGAGAAGCACCTCGTGCGGTGTTGCGTAGGGACGGGCTTTATGCCTGTCCGAAATCAAAACGCCCGTTTGCAGGTAAAAGGCGGACAGGCATAAAGCCAGTCCTTACGGTGTACCGACATCACTCAAAAGCTGGGTACAACAAATTGAGCGACCCACTATAGGGGAGCACAGAATTGCTATGATCTGAACATCTGAAACTTCTGCTACTCCTGAACTCCACAGAATCTCGAAGGACAAGTTATAGCATTTTGTGGATGCTTGCTGACGAAAGCTTTCACATTGTTGATGGCCACTTCCATCAGACGCATCCTGGCTTCTTTCGTAGCCCAGGCAATGTGAGGGGTGATGTAAGCATGCTCACATCGCAGCAAAGTGTTGTCTGCATGTGGCGGCTCCTCACTCAGCACGTCGGCACAGTATGCTCGCAGTCGTTTCTCATTCAGCGCATCAGCCACATCCCGTTCATTGACCAGTGGTCCACGCCCTGTGTTGATCAGAATAGCCGAACGCTTCATCTCATGGAGCGTCTGGCGCTTTATCAGGTGGTGGGTTTCTGCTGTCAACGGACAGTGCAGACTCACCACATCGCCCTCCCTCAACAGTTCCGTCAAGCTCTTCTTCTTCACACAGGAGGGTATCTGAGACTCTTTTTTGCTTGTGTAAGCCACCACGTTCATGCCGAACGAAAGAGCTACCTGGGCAACCCGGCTCCCGATGTTTCCCAGTCCGACGATGCCAAAGGTCTTGCCTTCCAACTCCGTAATATCGGTGTCCCAATAACAAAAATCAGGACACTCAGCCCATTTGCCCTCACGGTTCTGCATGGCATAGTGTTCGGTATGATTGGTGACTGTCAGCAGATGGGCAAATACCATCTGTGCCACGCTCATGGTGCTGTAGGCTGGCACGTTGGCCACCACTATACCGTGTTCGCTGGCTGCATCGATATCCACCACGTTATAACCTGTTGCCAACACGCCGATGTACTTCAGATGCGGCAATAGCTCCATCTCCTGCCTTCGAAGACAAACCTTGTTTGTCAGCACGATGTCCGCATCCTTTGCCCGTTCCACAGTCTCATCGGACTGGGTGCGGTCATAGACTGTCAGTTCGCCAAACTCCCTCAGCGGTTCCCATGAGAGATCTCCCGGATTGGCAGTATAGCCGTCAAGTATGACTATCTTCATTATAATAATTCAATTTTCGTTCTTTTCATGCAAGCGTGCAAAGCCAGAACAACTGACCCCCGAAAGCGCTACGCCAATAAGGTGTGGCTTTCGGGGGCTTCTTTTTCCCAATGGACAGGACTAAGCCATATACGAGCGTGTGTCGTCGGCGAGCGGAGCCTTTTTGAGCTGCTCCAGTGCACGGCAGAGCTGGTCGGGACAGCTGGTACGCTTGGTGCCGCAACGCACGCCATCGAGCCGTTTTATCACGTCGTCGATATGCTGTCCGCGCACAAGCTGGCTGATGCCTTGCAGATTGCCATGACACCCCCCGGCGAAGAACACCTGCTGTATGACGTCGTGCTCGTCGGCAGTGACATCGATGAGTTTAGAGCAAGTGCCCACGGTCTGATACTGTACGTGTTTGGTCTTCATATCACTCTGCCGGAGCCTCTTCCGGCTTCATGTTGGTATAGACGGTCTGCACGTCGTCGAAGTCTTCGAGGCGTTCCACCATCTTGTCGATGGCCTCACGCTGCTCGGGGGTCACGTCCTTGAGGTCGTTGGGTATGCGCGTAAACTCTGCGCCGGTCACCTCGAAGCCATTTTCCTCGAGGTGCTTCTGTATGGCACTGAAGCTGGAGGGGTCGCCATAGATGGTGATGCTGCCCTCTTCCTCGTCTTCATCGTACTCATCTTCTACGCCATAGTCGATGAGGTCGAGTATCATCTCGTCCATGTCAAGGCCATCTTTCTTTTTGAAGGTGAACACGGCCTTGTGGTCGAAGAGGAAGGAGAGCGACCCCTGCGTGCCAAGATTTCCATTGAACTTATTGAACACGGAGCGCACGTCGCCCACGGTGCGTGTGGTGTTGTCGGTGAGCGTCTCCACAAAGATAGCCACGCCGTGCGGTCCGTAGCCCTCGTAGTTCACCTCTTTGTAGTCGGCATGGTCCTTGCCCATGGCATTCTTGATGGCACGCTCTATATTGTCCTTAGGCATGTTCTCGCGCTTGGCATTGGCTATGCAGGCACGGAGTGCCGGGTTCATGTCGGGCTCAGGTCCGCCGGCCTTTACTGCGATAGCAATCTGCTTGCCAATCTTGGTGAATGTCTTGGCCATGTGGCCCCATCTCTTCAGCTTTGTAGCTTTACGATATTCAAATGCTCTTCCCATAAAATGTATAGTAAAAAATTTTAATTCCTTCTTTTATCGCAGCTCGGCGCCCAATTGCTTCTTGATACTGGCGATGATTTTCTGCATGATGGCGTCTATCTGCTTGTCGTTCATGGTGCGCTCGTTGTCCTGCAGGATGAAGTTGACGGCATAGCTCTTCTTGCCAGCCGGCAGTTTGTCACCTTCGTAGACGTCGAAGAGCTCGACGCTCTTGAGCAGTTTCTTCTCTGCCTGTCGTGCTGTCTGCTCTATCTGTGCAAACTCTACCTGCTTGTCGACGAGCAGTGCCAGGTCGCGGCTCACCGCTGGGTGCTTAGGAATGTCGGTGAAGAGCACCTGCGTCTTGCGTGTGGCCTTCATCAGCTGCGTCCAGTTGAGCTCGGCATAGTAGACGGGCTGCGTGAGGTCGAACGTCTTGAGCAGTTTCTTCGAGACGATGCCCATCTCGACGAGTCGTTTGCCACCCCGGCTTTCCATCACTACGCCGTGGGCAAAGGCGTCGGCTGCCGATGCCTTCTGCACGAGCATGCCGGCTCGAAGCCCTATACGGCTGAGGATGTTTTCGACATAGGCGCTCAGCTGATAGTAGGAGCTGTCCTCGTCGGGATGAGCCCACGAACCCTCAATGCGCTTACCTGTCAGCCAGACGCCCATCATCTGCTCTTCTTTATAGGCTAGCATGGGATTGTCGTCGTTGTGACGCTCGGGGTCGTAGGTGTAGACGTTGCCAAATTCAAACATTCTCAGGTTCTGTGCCTGACGCTTCACGTTGTGCTCTATGCTTTCCAGTCCACCGTAGAGCAGCGTCTGCCGCATGACGCCAAGGTCCTGCGAGAGGGGGTTCATGATTTTCACCACCGTGGGGTCATCGCCGTAGTAGGCGGTCTTGGTGAGCGAGTTATTGAGTATCTCGTTGAATCCGGCACCGACGAGTTGCTCGCTCACCAGATTCTGCAGCTTGTGCCTGCGGTCTTCCTCGCCCTTGATGACGAGGCTCGACTTGAGCTGTGTAGGTATCTCCACATTATTATATCCGTAGATGCGCAGGATGTCTTCTACGACGTCGCACGGCCGTGTCACGTCGACCCTGTAGGCAGGCACCTCGATGAGCATGCCGTCAGCGCCCTCGGAGAGGATCTTCATCTCGAGCGACTCGCAGATGCTCTTGATGGTATCGACGGGTATGGTCTTGCCTATCAGTGCATTGACATAACTGTATTGCAGTGACACGCGAGCGTTCTGCATCTTCTCCGGATAGACATCGCATATATCCATGGCGACCTGTCCTCCTGCCAGCTGCTTGCAGAGCAGTGCAGCCTGCTTGAGGGCATAGATCGTGCCGTTGGGGTCAACGCCTCGCTCGAAGCGGAATGACGCATCGGTGGATAGTCCGTGACGTCGTGCCGACTTGCGTATCCATGTGGGGTGGAAGTAAGCGGACTCGAGCACGACGTTGCGAGTGCTCTCATAGGTGCCACTTCCCCGCCCGCCGAAGACGCCGGCTATGCACATGGGCTCTTCAGCATTGCATATAGCCAGGTCGCGG
The DNA here is from genome assembly GCA_905234355.1 of uncultured Prevotella sp. GTDB lineage: Bacteria > Bacteroidota > Bacteroidia > Bacteroidales > Bacteroidaceae > Prevotella. The sequence continues at coordinate 4,053 of CAJOHP010000007.1, forward strand.
TCGCTCAGGGTATGCTCCACGCCGTCGAGTGTCTGGAAAGGAGTCCCCTCCGGCATGGTTTTCACCACAATCTTGTGACCTGTGACCATGTCGGCATCGAAGCAGTGCAGCGGCTGCCCGTAGGCCATCATGACATAGTTGGTGATGTCTACGATATTATTGATGGGACGCAGTCCAATGGTGGTGAGGCGTGTCTTGAGCCACTCGGGGCTTTCCTTCACCTCGCATCCAGTGATGCTCACGCAGGCATAGCGCCGGCATGCCTCGCTGTTCTCTATGACCACCTCTATAGGCATGTTGCGATTGTCGGGCACGAGGTCGTCGTCAGCAGGTCGGTGCAGTGCCGTCTGATAGCCGTTCTGCCTGAGCCAAGCGTAAAGGTCGCGTGCCACTCCCCAGTGTGAGAGCGCATCGGCGCGGTTGGCCGTGATATCTATCTCGATGAGCCAGTCGCTCTCCAAATGGTAATAGGCAGCGGCGGGTGTGCCCACCACAGCATTGTCGGGCAGGACGATGATACCGTCGTGACTGGTGCCTATGCCTATCTCGTCTTCGGCACAGATCATGCCGCACGACTCCACGCCGCGCAGCTTCGATTTCTTGATTACAAACTCTTTGTCGCCATCGTAGAGCACGCAGCCCAGGTCGGCCACTACAACTTTCTGCCCGGCAGCCACATTGGGTGCTCCGCACACTATCTGTGAGGGTGCGTCCTTACCCAGGTCGACGGTGGTCACATGCAGATGGTCACTATTGGGATGGGGCTCGCAGGTGAGCACCTTGCCCACATAGAGTCCCTTCAGTCCGCCGCGTATGGACTGCACCTCTTCCAAGGCATCGACTTCCAGTCCCGTCGAGGTAAGTGCGTCGCAGACCTGCTGCGGGCTGAGGTCGAAGTCGACATACTCCTTAAGCCATTTATACGAAATGTTCATCGCTATGTTATATTACGTTTGTTGCTTTGTCGCCTATTTTTGCGGTGCAAAGGTACTAAAAAAGATTGAAACCTATGCACATAAACTCCAAAACTTTGCTAAAACACCTGTTTTAGTGGCTTGCAAGACGGTGCGGTACCGGCAAAAATATGGCATGTTTTTTGCAGATTAAATATTAAGAAGAATAGGAGGTAAAAGATATGGCATTTATAGACTATTACAAGATTCTTGGTGTCAAGAAAGACATTCCCCAGTCCGAGGTGAAGAAAGCCTACGTGAAACGTGCCAAGCAGTTTCATCCGGACTTGCATCCCGACGACCCGAAGGCCAAGGCTAAGTTTCAGGCACTCAACGAGGCCTACGACGTCATCGGCGATCCAGAGAAGCGTCGCAAATACGATCAGTATGGCGAGCAGTGGCGTCAGGCCGAGTCTTTCGGCTCCGGCGCAGGCGGTCAGGGTTTCGGTGGCTTTGGTGGAGGAAAGGGCTCGCCCTTTGAGGGTTTCGACTTCAGCAATATGCGGTCGGGGGGAGGCTTCAGCTCTTTTTTTGAAAACCTGTTCGGCGGTGGCCGCTATGCGCAGGGCTTCGGCGGATTCGACACCTCCCAGCCCCCACAGGAGAGTCAGGCCAGCGTGAGCATAGACCTCTTCACCGCACTGCTTGGCGGCAACGTGGTCATCGCCCTTGCCGACGGTCAGAAAGTGCGACTGAAGGTAAAGCCCTGCACGCAGCCTGGCACAAAGATGCGCCTGCGCGGCAAGGGACAGGGCGGAAGCGACCTCATCGTGACGCTGCAGGTGGCACTGCCCACGCAGCTGTCTGCCCGTCAGCAGGAACTCATCAGGCAGGCACAGCAGGCATAGGTCACAGGGAGAACTCTAGCACAAGCGTCTGTCGCGGCTTCAGCGGTACATCGGCCGAGAGGTCGACATAGCGCCCTGTGAGGATGTTCTTTGCCTTTTTCACGTTGCCGATGACCTCGGCATAGCGGGCTACGGACATTATCGCCGGCGCCGATGTGCCGTTGAGAACGGTGAGGACAGTACATACCTTGGACGATTGTGCTGCAGTGGCTGCCGTAGTCAGTCGCCGTGCAATGACATAGACCCCGTGGTGCGGGATGAACTGTGTCTGGCTGCCTCGGGCGATGACATCGTTGTGCTGCCGCCAGTGCAGCAGGCGTCTGAGCCATGCGTACATCCTGTTCTGCGCCAGGCTGCGGCCCCGGCGTGTGAAGCAGTCGTGCGTGTCGCCGGGGAAGCCGCCGGGGAAGTCCTGACGCACGCTGCCGTCAGTAGGACTCTTCGTACCGTTCATGAGCACCTCGGTGCCATAGTAGAGCTGAGGGATGCGCCGCACGGTGAGCAGCAGGGCAAGAGCCTGCTGGAGCATGGGCACATCCTGACCGTCGCCCAGGAAACGATAGGTGTCGTGATTGTCGATGAAGGCGAGCACGCTGGAGGGGTCGGCATAGAGGAAGTCGTAGACAAAGGAGTTGTAGATGCGGTTGAGCCCTTCCCCCCAGTTGTCGGTTTCCTCTTGTTTGGCCTGACAGAGTTTTTCGAAGAACGAGAAGTCCATCACGGTCTTCAGATGCGTGTCATGCTGAGTGAGACGTCCGCCCGCTTGCCATGCAGCAGTAAAGGCGGGCTCGTTGACCCACGTCTCGCCCACAGTATTGAAGTACGGGTATTCGCGCTGCAACTCTTCCATGCACTGAGCCATAGGTTCAGCAAAGGTGTATGGATAGGTGTCCATGCGTAGGCCGTCGATGCCCGCCGTCTCAATCCACCAGATACAGTTCTGTATGAGATAGCGCATGAGATGAGGATTGCGCTGGTTGAGGCCAGGCATGGTAGGCACAAACCATCCTTCGACGGTCTCTCGCCGGTCTACTGCCGAGGCATAAGGGTCGACGGTGGATGTCAGCCTGTAGTTTGTCTGCATAAAGGCCAAATGGTCCACAGAGAGGTGTCCTGCCTGTCCGTTAAACCAGTCTTTAGCAGGGCTGTCCTTCACCCAGGGATGGTCTATGCCGCAGTGGTTGAAGACCATGTCCATCACGACTTTCAGTCCCCTGCTGTGTGCTTCGTCTACGAGGCGCAGGTAGTCGTCGTTGGTGCCCAAGCGTGGGTCTACCCTATAGAAGTCGGTGATGGCATAGCCATGATAGGTGGCGAAGTGGTCGGCAGTGTCGGGGGCATTGTTTTCGAGCACCGGCGTGAGCCACAGCGTGGTGACGCCGAGGTCGGTGAAATAGTCGAGATGCAGCCTGATGCCTTCCAGGTCGCCGCCATGTCTGAGGTCGGGCTTGGTGCGGTCCTCGCGGTAGGGTTGCATGTGTGGCACTTGGCTCTGGTGATGCAGTCCCTGTGCGAAACGGTCGGGCATGAGCAGGTAGAGCACATCGCTACAGTCGAAGCTCTGTCGCTCGGCGCTGTGCGGCTGCCGTGGGTGCAGGGTGTAACGCAGCTCGCGGTCGTCGAGCAGCAGGATCATCACTCCGGGAGATGCATCAGAGAGGTCGAGATAGACAAAAAGATAGTTGGGCGAGTCCAGCCTGACCACTTGCTCGACGACGGCACCGGGATAGCGAGTTGCTACACCGCTGATAGCGGCCACGTTAGGTCCGCAGACCAAGAGCTGCAGCCTTGGGTTGGCCATGCCTGCATACCAGCAGGGTGGGTCTATGCGCTGTATGTGCAGTGCTGACGGTATGCTCATGTGTGTAGCTACTCGTGATGATAGGGCTCTCCCCTAAGTATGGTGCATGCCCGGTAGAGCTGCTCGGTGAAGACCAGTCGCACCATCTGGTGGGAAAAGGTGAGACGAGAGAGCGACAACTGCTCGTTGGCCCGCTGATAGACCTCCGTCGAGAAGCCGTAGGGTCCTCCGATGGCAAAGACGAGTCGGCGGGCAGTGTTGCGCTTCTGCTGCAGCCACTGGGCCAGCTCGGTGCTGCGCAGTTCGCGTCCGTGCTCATCGAGGAGCACGAGCGTGTCGGCCGGCTGCACCATCCTGAGGATGAGCTCGCCCTCGGCCTGCTTCTGCTGTTCGGGCGAGAGGCTCTTGGTGTTGCGTAGCTCGGGTATCACGCTGAGCGAAAAAGGCATATAGTGGGCTATGCGGCCGGCATAGTCGCTGATGGCAGCTTGAAAGTGCTTGTCGGTAGTCTTGCCCACAAGGATGAGGTCGGTCTTCATAGTTCGGCATGCTGATATTCGTGGCGTCGTCTGGGGTTCATGGGAAACCATCCACGCTCCACCCGCTTCTTTTGTGAAAACAGTTCGCCGATGCTCCACAGCGCTGAAGCGCCGAAGACGCCGATGAGCGACGACAGTATCGCATTCTCCACAAACATGGCAGCCCCGATGCTGCAGACGCCTACCAGCAGGAACACCCACCAGAGGTGTGTGCCCGTATAGTACTCAACCTTGATGACAAGGGGGTGGAAGAAACCTATAATAAAAAAGGTGGAGATGGCGATGATGATGCCAGTGAAATATAATTCCATGCTGTGTACGTTGTTGTTGCTTTCTTAGTCTAACAGTTCGTAGTCGTCGGTTGCTTCGTTGCTATTGCTTCTGTGCGCATCGCGATAAGCCGATGGTGTGTCTCCCGTCTTGGCCTTGAAGATGCGCGTAAAAGTGGTGGCATCGCCGAATCCCGCCTCGTAGGCTATGACGGCAATGCTCTCGTTGGTGTCTTCGAGATAACGTACTGCTCTGTTCATACGATAGTCGGTGAGCACCTCCTTGGGTGTCTTCCCCGTGTATTGACGCAACTGCTCTTCAAACGCCGGGAGGAGTGTTCCGAGGTCGGCTGTCATGGTGTCAGCCGTAGTCTGCGCGTTGGGGGCATACTGCTCGAGCCACGCTTCGACATGTTCCATAAACTTGTCGTTGACAGGCGTTTCAGTGGTCTCCGATGGTTCGTCGGAGGGGGCGTACCCTTTCTTTCCAGCCTCGGCCAGTACCTTCTTCTGTGTCCAGAACATGAGCACAAACAGCGCGGCAGCAAAGATAGCCATGTAGAGCCAGATGGCACCCGACGACAAGAGGAAGTATGGTGGCACTATCACCTTTATCTGCTTCATGTCATACTTATCGGGCGACTCGAGCAGGAAAGCCTTGACTTTGAAGGTGTAGTCGCCTGTGGGCAGAGAGGCATAGGTCACGGTGCGTGTGCGGTCGGCCGTCTTCCATTCGTGGTCGTAGCCCTCGAGCATATACTGGTAGTGCATGCGATGTTGCAGCTGATAGTTGAGTGAGGCAAAGCGGAAGCTGACGACGTCGCTGTGCGACTGCAGCTCCACCTGCTTGCTGTCGGGCACATAGTAGTCGAAGAGGTCGGTCAGACGCGGGCTCTGCAACTTGTCGTTGAGCCAGAAATCGGTAATGCGCAGCTTCAGGATGGTGCCGGTGTCGTTGATGAGCTTCTTCCGGTCTACCGTGTAATAGCCGTCGGTGGTGCCGAAGATGAGCACACCGTCGGCAGTGTAAACGGCAGCGCCCTCGGAACACATGGTTTCATCGACGCCGTCGAGACTGCCGAAGGTGGTGAAGATGCCTTTTGCCACATTGTAGGAGCAGATGACGTGGTCTGTGGCAAACCACACGTTGCCTCCCGAGTCGAAGGTGATGCTGCTCACCTCCTCGCTGGGCAGCCCCTGCTCTGTACCAAAGTTTTCGAAGAGCCACTTGCCCTTACTGTCTTTGCCAATGACGTGTGAGAGACCGCCGCCATTGGTGCCTACCCACATGGCGCCCTGCCGGTCTAAAGCCAGGCAGACGATGTCGTTGGATCTGACGAAGAACTCGGGCTGCTCCTTGCTCGCCTCGAGGGCTTCTATCTTGAAGACGTTGTGCTTCAGCGACATGACCAACAAGCCGTCGGTAGTGCCTGCCCAGATGTTGCCCTCGTTGTCGGCCATGACCGTGCGCACCTTTTGATAAGACTTATAGGGATAGGTCTTCATCGAGTTACCCGGATGCAGGAATATGTAGCGGCCGTTCTTGTCCTTAGTCAGCACGTTGACGCCCCCGCCGTAGGTAGCTACCCAGATATTGCCTTGCTTGTCCTCTGCGGCATAGTAGGTCTTGTCGTTGCTCAGCGAATAGGGATTGCTGTCGTCGTGGGTGAAGTGCTCAATGTCGTAGCTTCCGCCTGGATGTGGCGTAAGTCGGTATAGTCCGTTTCCTTTGGTGGCCATCCAGTAGTTGCCCTTAGAGTCCTTGCTGATGCCATAGATGCGCCCCAAATGCTGGGCACCGGTCACGGCCTGGGGCTGTCCGCCCTGTGTGACGGTGAAGAGCTGTCCGGCCTTGTTGGCCAGGAAGAGCATCTGTCGCTGACGGTCATAGTAGATGGCCCGTATCTCGTTTTCAGGCACCATCTCGTCGCTCTCGAGCAACTGGGTGCGTGTGATGGTGTTCTTCAGTATCTCCAGCTTCTCCAGACCTCGTCGGCTGGTCGACTCCCAGACGACGCCGTCTTGCGTCTCAAGACTGGCATTGACCGTATTGGAGAGGTTCCATGGGTTCGACGGGTCGTTGTGGAAGTACTCCACTTCGTCACGCTGTCGGTTGTAGTAGCCGTAGCCTCCCTGATTCATCCTTATCCACACCACGCCGCCGACCTCTCTGAAGTGGCATCCCTCGGTGTCGTAGTCGGGCACGCCAATGCGCTGTGTGAAGTAGCGCACTCGCCCTGTGCTGGGGTAGTAGCAGAGGGCGCCGTGCCTGGTGTCGGAGAACCAGACGAGTCCGTGGCTGTCCACGAAGACGGCATTGACGGGCAGCTCATGCTGATAGACCAGCTTGGGGTTTTGCCCGTAGGCAAACGAAAGCAGCTTGCCCGACTGTGTACCTACGTAGATGTTGTAGCCGTTGGAGTAGAGACTGAGGATGCTCTCTTCCAGGAAGATGCCTTTGTGCTCGATGGTCAGGTTGGAGATGTCCATGCGGTGCACGCCTTTGTCCGTGCCCAGCCAGATGTCGTCTTGATAGCCTTCTGCCATGGAGGAAATGATGAGTCCGCCCGTAGTGATGAGCTGCTGCCTGACACCATCATGTTCCATGCGCAACTTGTAGAGGCCCACGCCGTCAATAACGGCCAGCACATCGCCTGTGCTGGTCACGGTGAGTGGCTTCGTGGCCTTGAACTGGTCGTGTCCGCTCACGCCCTCGAAGGGGTTGATGATTTTGTCGATGGATCGTTTCAGCACAAACACGCGCCCGTCGTACATGCGCATCCAGATGTTCTGCTGGTTGTCCACAGCCAGGTCTTTCACCCTGTTGTGCAGTAGTGCTATGCCGCTGGCGTTGCCTGTTTTATAGTTGGTAAAGTGGTAGCCGTCGAATCGCGACAGTCCGTTCCACGTGCCCAGCCACAGATAGCCGTAGTCGTCCTGTATCATGCTGGAGATGGCATTGCTGCACAGGCCGTCGTCGGTGGAATAATGACTGCGTGTGGCTTGCAGCACTTGTGCTTGAATACCGACGCTGGGCGTACCGGACAGCATGCTCATAACGATAAGAAGACAGGCTATTCTGAACGTGTATCTTGCTTTCATTGTCATCATGGTTGGAATTTGGCAGTAAAATTACTCAAAATATTTCAATCGCCCATGCTTTTTAAGCTATTTTAACCGTAGTTACTAAAAAGCGTCGACTAATGTACAAAAAGAAAGCCCTGCTTCCGTGACTTGTCGTTGCAGGAGGCAGGAGCTTCTTATGTGTGTGGATGGGCTGCTTAGCCCAGATACTTCATGAGGATTTTGGCGTTGCCAGAGTCGCGCAGCTTGGCAATGCTTTTCTCGCGTATCTGCCTGACGCGCTCTCGTGTGAGCCCGAGCTGGTCTCCTATCTCTTCGAGTCCCTTCTCGTGACAGCCTATACCGAAGCACTCGCGTATGATTGTAATCTCACGTTCCTTGAGCACTTTTGAGAGTACTGAGTTCAGCTCCTGTGCCATGGACTCGTGATCTACGTGGCGGTCTGTGCGCGAATCTTCACCCGAGGCCATCACGTCGAGCATGCAGTTGTCTTCGCCGTCCTGGAAGGGCGCGTCGATAGACACGTGGTGGCCGTCAGCCATCATCGACTGCCCGATCTTCTCTTCGTCTATGTCGGTCATCTCGGCCAGCTCACTCACCGAGGGATGGCGCTGGTGCTCCTGCTCAAACTTGTTGATCTCGTGGCTTATCTTGTTGAGCGAGCCCACTTGGTTGAGCGGCAGTCTGACGATACGGCTCTGCTCGGCTATGGCCTGCAGAATGCTCTGGCGTATCCACCACACGGCATAGGAGATGAACTTGAATCCACGCGTCTCATCAAACTTCTGCGCTGCCTTGATAAGTCCTATGTTTCCCTCGTCGATAAGGTCGGTCAGAGTAAGGCCCTGATGCTGATACTGCTTGGCCACCGACACGACAAAACGCAGATTAGCCGTCACCAGCTTATCCTTAGCCCGCTCGCCCTCTGGTCCGCCTTTCCGTATCTTTTGGGCCAGCTCTATTTCTTCGTCGATGCTGATGAGCGGTGCGCGCCCTATCTCTACCAGATACTTGTCGAGTGCTTCGCTTGAACGGTTGGTGATGCTCTTCTGAATTTTTAATTGTCTCATCTTATGTTTACCTTTCTTTGTCTAATTGCCTGAATATTAGGCAAATGTATCTTTTATATCCTTAAAACGCTGCAAAGTTACTAAAAAAACTTGTAAGTTGTATGCGTAACGTGCGAAATTTTAGTTAAAAAAATAAAAAGCATAAAGAAAAATCTGGCTTACTTAAGTTTCGGCGGTAAGCTATTCTATTGTCTGAACCTCCCAAACTTCCGAAAGATAAGTGAAATAAAAGAACGAACACTCCACTTCCGAAACACACGCGGAAACAGGCGCAAAACGTCAAGCAAAAGGACGCCCTATAAGCCGTTAACATTGTCAAAAATATCCATGACTCAACAAAGCCGTCTAACCATTTAGCGATATACCTTCTATTAACGCTATTTTGTTGTCCTATAATGTGTTGTAATCCGCATTTAACAGGCATTCACAACCCTTTATTTTCGTAAATAATGTTAAATTCCAGCCAAAATGTTCCTTTTTTGGATAGTCAACGGAAAATAGTTTGAAAAAGATTTTGCCGTTTCGCAGAAAAGTCGTATATTTGCAAAAATTATGTATTAGTTCCAACATTAACAACCGTAAAACTATGGCCAAATACAACATTACGGAGCCAAAGGAGAAAGATGCCGCCTACCGTAGCCTGGTAAATCCGAGACTGATGGACGAGTTGAAAGAAAAGATCCTTGATGTCGTCGTCATGCAGAAGAAGTACAAGGACAAGAATTATTCGGCAAAGAAGCTGGCAGAAGATTTGGGCACCAACACCCGCTACATCTCAGCCGTAGTCAATGTGCGATTCCACATGAACTACACGTCCTTCATCAACAAGTACCGGATAGAAGAAGCCATGTCGATACTGACAGACCGACGCTATCAGGATCTGCGCATTGAGGAAGTGAGTGACATGGTGGGATTTTCCAACCGTCAGTCGTTCTATGCTTCGTTCTACAAGTTGATGGGCATTACGCCCAAAGAGTACCGCCTGCAGCACCTGGCTGCAAAGCAGAAGAAGAAATAGTACAACAAAAGCAGCATGCCCATCCATGGAAGAAATAGCCTATCTTGACGAGCAATTTGCCGACGTGCAGTTGCTCAGGTATCGTCTGAATGGCTTTGGAAAACTCACCCTCCAGCAGAAAAAACTTACCTACTACCTTTCTCAGGCAGCTTTGTACGGGCGCGACATACTCTTCGACCAGAACGGCCGATATAATCTGCGCATAAGAAAGCTGCTTGAGGTTGTCTTTACTGACTTACTCGTTCCCCACGACACACCCGAGTTTCAGGCACTGGCCATATACCTGAAGCGCGTCTGGTTTGCCAACGGCATATACCATCACTACGGTTGTGAAAAGTTCCAGCCCGGCTTCTCAAGAGAATATCTACGGCAGGTGCTGCACAAAGTCAGTCCCTTCCGCCTGCCACTGGCCGAGGGACAGACCATCGACGATATGTGCGACGAGCTCTTCCCCGTGATCTTCGACCCCGACGTGTTGCCCAAGCGGGTAAATAAAGCCGACGGCGACGACCTGGTGGCCACCTCGGCCTGCAACTACTATCAGGGTGTGAGCCAGCAAGAGGCCGAGCAGTACTACGCTGCCTTGAAAGCCAAGGCAGGCGACGAAGCGCCGTCGTTCGGGCTCAACACCACACTCGTGCGACAGCCCGACGGCACCATAGGCGAAGAAGTGTGGTGCAGCACCGGCAAGTACGCCAATGCCATACGCCACATCGTCGTGTGGCTGGACAAAGCTGCCGAGGCAGCAGAAAACGAGCAGCAGCGACGTGTCATCCGTCTGCTCATCGAATACTATCAGACAGGGAACCTAAAGACGTTCGACAAATACAGTATAGAATGGCTGCAATGCACTGACACACAAGTAGATTTTATCAACGGATTCATCGAAGTATATGGCGACCCGTTAGGCCTGAAGGGCTCCTGGGAGGGCTTGGTGGAGTATGTCGACGACGAAGCCACAGAGCGCATGCGCACCATCAGCCGCCACGCCCAGTGGTTTGAGGATCACTCGCCCGTGGACCCGCGCTTCCGCAAGCCAGTGGTCAAGGGCGTGTCGGCCAATGTCATCTGCGCTGCCATGCTCGGAGGCGACGAATACCCCTCCACCGCCATCGGCATCAACCTGCCCAATGCCGACTGGATCCGTGCACGCTACGGTTCGAAGAGCATCACCATCAGCAATATCACCGACGCCTACAACCAGGCAGCCCGCGGCAACGGTTTCAGAGAGGAGTTCGTAGCCGACGAGACCACCCTTCAGCTCATCAACCGCTATGCCGACATCTGCGACGACCTGCATACCGACCTGCACGAGTGTCTCGGCCATGGCAGCGGACAACTGCTGCCAGGCACCGACGCCGACGGGCTGAAAGCCTACGGCAACACCATAGAAGAGGCACGCGCCGACCTCTTCGCCCTCTATTACATAGCCGACGAGAAGCTTGTGGAACTGGGACTGACTCCGGACAGCCAAGCCTACAAGGCACAGTACTATACCTACATGATGAACGGGCTGATGACCCAGCTCGTGCGCATACAGCCTGGCAACCAGATAGAAGAAGCCCACATGCGTAACAGGGCACTCATCGCCCACTGGTGCCTGGAGCATGGCAATGCCATGAAAATGGTGAAACGAAACAGCAAAACCTACTTGACAATAAATGATTACGAGGAACTGCGAATACTCATTGCCAAGCTACTTGCCGAGGTGCAGCGTATCAAGAGCGAAGGCGACTACGAGGCTGCCAGACAGCTTGTGGAGCAATATGCCGTGAGGATAGACCCGATGCTCCATAAGGAGATACTGCAGCGCTACGAGCGTCTGCACCTGGCACCCTACAAAGGGTTCATCAACCCCGTGCTCACGCCCGTCTACGACAAGCAAGGAGTGATGGTCGATGTGCACGTGAGCTACCGCGAGCCCTACGACCAGCAGATGCTCAGATATGGTGCAGAGTATGGCACGCTAATATAAGAAAAGATGAAGGACAGCGACGTGAACGAACGGGTGAAGGCCATCAAGCAGTCGTTTCGCTTGATGATGGATGGTGCAACGGCACAGTCGATGCGAGACAAAGGACTGCGCTACCGCCTGAACTGGGGTGCCACCCTACCCCGTCTGCGCGAGAAGGCCGACGAGACGGGGCCCGACTACGAGCTGGCCATCGCGCTGTGGAAAGAAGACGTGCGTGAGTGCAAGATACTGGCCACAATGATCATGCCACCCGACGAGATGCTACCCGAGGTGGCCGACATCTGGATGGAGCAGACCGACAGCGTGGAGATAGCAGAACAAGCTGCATACAACCTTTTTCAGCATTTACCCTATGCCGCCGAGAAAGCATTCGGATGGCTCGCTTCACCCCTCGACCTGCCGCAACTGTGCGGCTATCACATCCTTAGCCGTCTCTTCATGCGAGGACAGGAGCCCAACGAACAAGGCATCAACGAGTTCCTCGATCAGGCATTATGCGCTCTGCAAAGCCAGAATATCGCGCTACGTAAAGCTGCGATGCAGAGTGTGTTACACTTTTCTGATTTAGGACTGCTTTATCAGCGCCTGGCCCATTCTGCCGTAAAGAGCATAGGAATGGACTTCGTGTAGGCGACTGCCCGTGTCAGTCGCACTTCTCCTTAAAAAGATGTTAAGATATTTGGTGGGGTCGGTGAAAAGCCATAACTTTGCAGGCTAAAAGTATAAATGCAAAGATTAATGAGCGAATATCTACACATAACTCTTCCCACTCGCCTCAGAATCATGCTTCTCGTGATGCTCTCCTTTGTCTGGGCCGTCGCTACGGCACAGACGCTTACCGTGAGAGCACCACAGCAGGTGGCCGTGGGCGAACAGTTCAGGCTTCAGTACACGGCCAACACGCAAGATGTGAGCGGATTCCGCGTCGGACAGATACCCGACGCCTTCGAAGTGCTCATGGGGCCGAGTACTAGCACGCAGAGCAGCGTGCAGATAGTCAACGGCAGGACCACGGTGTCGTCGTCGGTGACCTACACCTACATCCTTTCTGCCACATCCCACGGCACCTTCACCATCCCCCCTGCACACATCAACGCCGGCGGAAAGCAAGTCAGCTCGTCGGCTGCCAAGATTGTGGTCAGCGGACAGGCACACAGCCAGCAGGGAGGCGGCAGGAGCCAAGGCCAGCGACAGCCCGGCAGGCCAAGGGCAGCAGGGTCGGCCATCACCGCCGATGACCTCTTCATCAAGGTTATTGCCTCCAAGCGTCGAGTAGTAGAGCAGGAGCCCGTACTGCTCACCTACAAGGTCTACTCGCTCGTTGACCTCACACAGCTCGAGGGAAAGATGCCCGACCTCAAAGGCTTCCACACCCAGGAGGTGGAGCTGCCGCAGCAGAAGAGCTTCAAGGTGGAGCAATACAACGGCCGGCCGTACCGCACCGTCACCTGGAGCCAGTATGTCATGTTCCCCCAGATGTCGGGCAAACTGCAGGTGCCCCCCATTACCTTCAGTGGCATCGTCATGCAGCAAGACCGCAGCATAGACCCCTTTGAGGCCTTCTTCAACGGCGGCAGCAACTACATAGAGGTGAAGAAAGAGCTCAAGGCACCCGGCGTGGAGATACAAGTGGACCCACTGCCACAGCGTCCGTCGGGATTCTCGGGCGGTGTGGGAACTTTCAGCATCAAGGCCGCCATAGACAAGCAGCAGGTGAAGGCCAACGACCCTGTGAAGGTGAGTGTCACCATCAGCGGCAAAGGCAACCTGAAGCTCATCAAGCAGCCCATCGTGAGCTTCCCTAAAGACTTTGACAGCTACGACCCCAAGAGCACAGACAAGACACGACTCACAACAGCCGGTGTGGAAGGCAGCATCGTCTACGACTACCTTGCTGTGCCGCGCCATCAGGGCGAATACGATATACCGCCTGTGGAGTTTACCTACTACGACACCTCGTCACGCCAGTATCGCACCATCAAGACAGAGCCCTTCCATCTCATCGTGGAGAAAGGACTGGGCAGCGGCACCACCGTGCAGCACTTTGGCACGAAGGAAGACGTGCAGATGCTCGCCAAGGACATACGCCACATCAAGCTAGGCGACTACAAGCAACAGGAGGGCGGACAGCTCTTCTTTGCCAGTAAAGCCTACTGGACGCTGCTGATCCTGATGCTTATAGCCTTCATCTCGCTCTTCCTCCTGTTCCGCCGCAGAGCCATTGAGAATGCCGACGTGGTGAAGTCGAAAGGACGCAAGGCCGACAAGGTGGCTGCCAAGCGGCTGAAGAAAGCCCGCAAGCTGATGGCGGCCCAGCAGGCGTCGTCTTTCTACGACGAGGTACTCAGAGCTCTATGGGGCTATGTGAGCGACAAACTCAACATCAGCGTGGAGCAGCTGTCGCGCGAGAACATCGCTGCACAGCTCTCAGGACGTGAAGTGGGAGAAGATACCGTAGGCCGCTTCATCAGCGCCATCGACGAGTGCGAGTATGCCCGCTACGCCCCCGGCGACGCCCAGGGCAACATGAGCAAAGTGTATGACAAGGCCATGACGGCCATTGGTGAGATAGAAGACAGCATGAAGAGACGCAAAACCACCACCCCACACCCCGCAGCACGACTGCTGCTCATCGCCCTCCTGACCATGGCACAGGCTGTGGCCCTGGCAGCCACGAAGGAAGAAGCCGACTCGGCCTACACCAGCGGACACTATCAGCAAGCCGTACAGCTGTATGAGGAGATGCTGCAGAAAGGGCCGAGCGCCGAGCTCTACTACAATCTCGGCAACGCATACTACCGCCAGGACCACATCACACGTGCCATCATCAGCTACGAGCGCGCACTGCTGCTCACCCCGGGCGATGCCGACATCAAATTCAACCTGCAGATGGCACAAAGCAAGACGGCCGACAAGGTGGTGCCCGAAAGCGAGATGTTCTTCGTGACATGGTATCACGCCCTGGTCAACATGGCCAGTGCCGACGCATGGGCACGCACGGCGCTGGCCGCCCTGGCGCTGGCCATAGTCCTGGCACTGCTCTATCTCTTTGCTGGAGCAGTAGCTCTGCGCAAGATTGGATTCTTCGGGGCGGCAGCCATGCTGCTCGTTTTCCTGCTGGCCAACGGCTTCGCATGGCAGCAGAAACACGCCATAGAGCATCGCACGGGGGCGATCATCGTCGAGGGAGCGGTACCTGTAAAGAGCACACCAGCCGACAACGGCACCGATCTCTTCATACTGCACGAGGGAACAAAAGTCAGCGTCAGCGATGCCACAATGAGCCAGTGGCGCGAAATCACCGTGCCCGACGGCAAGCGAGGATGGGTGAAAACCCACCAGATAGAAATGATCTAACCTCTTTCCCCCACGATGACAATGGCACATACACTCGACCAGCTCATAGCGCTTGACAAAGAGCTCCTGCTCACCGTCAATGGCAGCGATTCGCTCTTCATCGACGGACTGGCCCACACCCTTACCACGGCCACCACCTGGGTGCCGCTCTATGTGGCGCTATTCTACCTCGTACTGAAAAACAACGACACCATACAGAAGATAGTGTGGATAGTAGCATGCGCCCTACTGTGCGTACTGCTGGCTGGCACTACCGACGACCTCATTGTCAAACCTCTGGTGGAGCGCTGGCGGCCCACCCACGACCCGCAGATAGGTATGGCGGTTGACGTGGTCAATGGCTATCGCGGCGGCAACTACGGATTCTTCTCTGCCCATGCCAGCAATACATTCAGCCTTGCCGTCTTCTTCGCACTGCTCGTCAGAAGCCATGCGCTGACGGTTTTCCTCGTGACATGGTCGCTCACCAACTGCTGGACACGCATGTACCTCGGCGTACACTATCCCGGCGACATCGCCTGCGGACTGCTGTGGGGAGCCACGGTGGGCGTCACCGTGTGGTGCCTGCATCGCTACGTGGCCAGGCGAATCGACACAAAGGCATCTTTCATATCGACGCACTACACGCCGTCAGGCTATCTCGCCACCGACGTCGACGTGGTGATAGCCATACTCATCTTCACACTCTTCTATGCTCTCATCAGGGCCTGCTTCTTCCTTTATGTGTAGTGGCACAGGGGGGAAGACGGCTGCATAAGAACAACTACCAGAAATCATGTCACCAAAACACATACGCATCAGCGACTACGACTATCCGCTGCCCGACGAGCGCATAGCCAAATATCCGCTGCCGCAGCGCGACCATTCGAAGCTGCTTATATATAATAAAGGTGTGGTGAGCCACGACCTGTTCTGTCACCTGCCTGAGTATCTGCCCGGGGGAGCACTGATGGTGTTCAACAACACCAAGGTCATCCAGGCCCGTCTGCACTTCCACAAGAGTACGGGCGCCCTCATCGAAGTGTTTCTCCTGGAGCCAGCCCTACCCTCCGACTACGAGCTCATTTTTCAGGCCACAGGCCACTGCTCGTGGTACTGCATGATAGGCAACCTGAAGAAATGGAAAGAAGGACCGCTCACCCGACAGCTGCAGATAGGCGCACAGCAGTTTACTCTCACCATCGAGCGTGGCGAGATGCACGGCACTAGCCATCGCATAGACTTCAGCTGGGACTCGCCCGGTGTCTCGTTTGCCGAGCTGATAGACGTCATCGGCGAGCTGCCCATACCGCCCTACCTCAACCGTGCTACGCAGGAGAGCGACAAGACCACCTACCAGACCGTCTACTCCAAGATCAAGGGCAGCGTGGCCGCCCCCACGGCCGGACTGCACTTCACCCCCGAGGTGCTCGCATCCCTCGACGCCCACGGCATAGACCGCGAGGAACTCACACTGCACGTGGGCGCCGGCACCTTCAAGCCTGTCAAGAGCACCATGATAGAAGGTCACGTGATGCACACCGAGTATGTAAGCGTGAGCCGCCACACCCTCGACAAGCTGCTCCGCCACCAGTGCCGGGCCATTGCTGTGGGCACCACCAGCGTGCGCACGCTCGAGAGCCTCTACTACATGGGACTCAAGGTGATGAAAAACCCGCATCTCGCACCCGAGGAGCTCCATGTGACACAGTGGGAACCCTACGATACCGAGGCCGCCGCCCCCCCGCAAGAGGCCATCGCAGCACTGCGCGACTGGCTCGACTCCAGTGCACTGAGCGTGCTCAACAGCAGCACACAGATTATCATAGCACCAAGCTACGAATACAAGATCGTGAAGATGCTCGTCACCAATTTCCACCAGCCGCAAAGCACACTGCTGCTCCTGGTGAGCGCCTTCGTCAAGGGCGACTGGAAACGCATCTACCGCTATGCACTCGACAACGACTTCCGATTCCTGAGCTACGGCGACAGCTCGTTGCTCATACCGTGAAGCCATTTACTATATAAACACTCACATAACAGAAAGCACATGAAAATAGGAGACAAAGTAAGATTCCTCAGTGAAGTGGGCGGCGGTCGTGTCGCCGGCTTTCAGGGTAAAGATATCGTGCTGGTGGAAGACGAGGACGGCTTCGACGTGCCCATGCGCATCAGCGAGGTCGTTGTGATAGGCGAGGAGAACTATGACACTGGCCACGTGGTGGAGATGAAACAGCGTGGCACGAAGGCTGCCGATGACGTCGAAGTGGAACCTGCCGACAAGCCTGTCAACTTCACCCCCATGCCTCAGGAGCGCAA
Source organism: uncultured Prevotella sp. (assembly GCA_905234355.1). Classification (GTDB taxonomy): domain Bacteria; phylum Bacteroidota; class Bacteroidia; order Bacteroidales; family Bacteroidaceae; genus Prevotella. The sequence continues at coordinate 21,265 of CAJOHP010000007.1, forward strand.
GGGAGGAGAGCAGCTGTCGGCTTACCTCGCCTTTGTGCCCATCGACGTGAAAGACCTCACACACACACGCTTCGAGACATTTTTCGTCAACGACTCCAACTACTTTATCCGCTTCGCCTACCTCTCGGCCGAAGGAGCAGGATGGAAGCTGCGCCACACGGCCGAGGTGGAGCCCAATACCAAGCTCTTCCTCGAGGAGTTCGGACGGGAAGACCTGCAGGAGCTTGAGCGCGTGGGCGTGCAGCTTGTGGCCTACAAGCGAGGCAAGAATTTCATGCTGAAACCCGCCGTCGACGTGCAGCTGCGCATAGACGCCGTCAAGTTCTACAAGCTACATACCTTCCACCCGACCATGTTCTTCGAGCAGCCCGCACTGATCTACACCATCGTGGAGAGCGACAAGCCCGCACGCCCCTTGGTCGTAGACCCCCAGCAGCTGCGCAAGGCCTTCGGCTCGGCCGCCGAGCCGTCATCGTCGCAGGCTAAACCGTCAGCCCCCATCCTGCGCTACGACGAAAAAGGCGACGGCACACTCGTGGTCGACCTGCATGCCGACGCCCTGCTCGACAACCAGCAGGGACTCACAGGCATAGACATACTCAACTACCAGCTCGACACCCTGCGCAAGGTGCTCACCGAGCACAAGAAAGACAAGGGGCTGAAGATAGTATTCATCCACGGCAAGGGCGACGGCGTGCTCCGACGCGCTATCATCAACGAGCTGCACTACCGCTACAAGCAGTACACCTATCAGGACGCATCGTTTCAAGAATACGGCTATGGCGCCACACAAGTGACCATACGCTGACATACGGAAAAGAACACATGAAATACGGATTCATCACCGTCGCAGCCGCCATTCCGGGCGTAAGGGTGGCCGACACCGACTACAACGTCAAGCAGATAGAGAACCTTATCGCCCAGGCCGAGGGAAAAGGAGCCGAAGTCATCGTCTTCCCAGAACTATGTATCACGGGCTACACCTGCCAAGACCTCTTCCGCCAGCAGTTGCTCGCCGACAAGGCCGAGGAGGCGCTTATCGTCTTGCTCGACTTCACACGAAAGCTCGATATCATCTGTGTCGTAGGACTGCCCGTCAGGATTGGCGCGCTGCTCTACAACTGCGCTGCCGTCATACAGCGGGGCACGCTGCTCGGCCTCGTGCCCAAGACCTACCTGCCTAACTATGGAGAGTTCTATGAGAAACGGTGGTTTGCTTCGGCTTCAGACCTCCGACCGCAAGACATCTACCTGGCCGGCTCGCCAGTGAGCGTCGCCCCCGATGCGGTACTCTTCCAGACATGCGACGGTGTGAACATCGGCATAGAGATCTGCGAGGACGTGTGGGCGCCGCTGCCCCCGAGCAACCGTCTGACCATGGCAGGTGCCGACATTGTGCTCAATCTCTCTGCCAGCGACGAGCTCATAGGCAAGCACGACTACCTGTGCTCGCTGCTCGCCCAGCAGAGCGCCCGCACGATGTGCGGCTATGTCTATGCCTCCTGCGGCTACGGCGAGAGCACGCAGGACGCCGTCTTCGGCGGCAACGCCCTCATCTTCGAGAACGGACGGCAGCTGGCACACTCCCGACGCTTCGCCATGGAGCCCCAGCTCGTCGTGCAGCAGATAGACGTGGAGATGCTGCGCTCCGAAAGACAGTTCAACACCACCTTCCGCACCTCGCAAGCCACGGCCACCGCACGGCGCGTGGACTGCAAGATGGTCAGTCCGCGCGAGTTTACCCTCACGCGCACATACAGCCCCACGCCCTTCATCCCTGCCGACGAACGCATGCACAGCACCTGCGAAGAGATACTCAGCATACAGGCCCTCGGCCTGGCCAGGCGCCTCGACCACACCCACTCGACAAAGGCCGTCATAGGCATCAGCGGCGGGCTCGACTCCACGCTCGCCCTGCTCGTCACCGTGCGTGCCTTCGACGTCCTGAGACTGCCACGACAGGGCATCATCGGCATCACCATGCCCGGCTTCGGCACCACCGACCGAACCCACCAGAATGCCCTCACACTCATGGAGCAGCTCGGCATCACTACACGCGAGATAAGCATAGCCAAGGCCGTGACGCAGCACTTTGAAGACAT
>CAJOHP010000008.1 GCA_905234355.1 uncultured Prevotella sp.
GCCGTGGGCGACGGTGCCACGCTGTGCACCGATGCTTTTGCCCGTGCCATCAATGCGCTAGTGCAGCGTGGCGGCGGCCGTCTGGTGGTGCCACGCGGCGTGTGGCTCACGGGGCCCGTAGTGCTGCAGTCCAACATCGACCTGCATCTCGAGGCAGGCGCCATCATGCTGTTTGCGGCCGATGAGTCGCTCTACCCCGTCGTCGAGACATCCTTCGAGGGACTCGACACCCGCCGCTGCCAGTCGCCGCTGAGCGCGCGCGGCTGCACCAACATCGCTATCACGGGCCAAGGCGTCATCGACGGCAACGGACAATACTGGCGACCGGTGAAACGCTCGAAGGTGACCGACGCCCAATGGGCCGAGATACTACGTCGGCCCGGCGGCCGCGAGCTGCGCAAGGGCTACTGGGTGCCCTCCGAGGGATTTGCCAGCGGCGAGCAGGGAGCCAACATGAACGTGCCCAAGGCAAAGACCGATGCCGAATGGGAGGCGGTCAAACGATTCATACGCCCCGTCATGGTGAGCCTCATAAGCTGCAAAAACGTGCTCCTACAGGGCGTCATCTTCCAGAACTCACCAGCATGGAACCTGCACCCGCTCATGTGTGAGAACATCATCATAGACAATGTGCTCGTGCGCAACCCCGCCTACGCCCAGAATGGCGATGCCCTCGACCTCGAGTCATGCCGAGGCGCACTCATCGTCGACTCACGCTTCGACGCAGGCGACGACGGCATCTGCATCAAGAGCGGCAAGGATGCCGACGGAAGACGCAGGGCAAGACCGTGCGAGAACGTGGTGGTCGACGGATGCACCGTCTTTGCAGGACACGGAGGGTTTGTCGTGGGCTCGGAGATGAGCGGAGGTGTGAAGAATATCATGGTCAGGCAGTGCCAGTTCCTCGGAACCGACGTGGGACTGCGCTTCAAGTCGACACGCGGGCGCGGTGGCGTGGTGGAGAATATCTTCATCGACGGCATCTCCATGACCGACATCAAGACCTACGCCCTCACATTCAATATGTATTATGGCGGCAAGTCGGTGGCCGAGGTGCTGGCCGAAGGCGGCACAGCACCAGCGACAGAGAAGAAACCGGTAGACGAGACCACCCCCGTCTTCCGCAATATCGACATACGCAACGTGGTGTGCCACAACGCAGGCTTTGCCATGGAGTTCAACGGACTGCCCGAGATGCCCATCGACGGCATACGACTGAAAGACATCACCATACATGCCAAGCACGACGCCACCTTCCAGCACTGCCAGAACATCACCCGTGACAACGTAAGAATTGAACTGACAAAATAAAAAGGCAACAAACAAAATGAAAAAGTACTTATTCTTTCTGGCCATGCTCAGCGTGGCATCCATGCTCACTGTGAGCTGCAGCAAAGACGACGACGAAGACCCTCAAGAGGCAAGCCTGCATGCCAAGCTGGACTTTGCCAACAAGCTTACGCAAGGCTCTACCCGCGGCGTGTGGGAAGGCCGCGAGACATGCTACCGGAAGTCGTGGGGCAACTGGTCGGACGATGGAACCAAGTTTGTGGTGTGGCGCTTCGACCGCGCCTCGACCTCTGCCGTGGAAGGCACCGGCTGGATGTATGTGTTTGAAGACGCTTGGTATGAGCACTTCAGAGAGAAGGGCGAGTTCAAGTGGGACATGACCGACAACGTCCTGCAGATATCCTATCGCAACCAGGGTTGGGAGCCGCTGCACGCCGAGTATAAGACCAGCGAGCTCGTCGTCAGCGGCGACAAGTTCGACGGCACGTGGTTTGTGAGCTCCGACTGGAAATACGAGTTCCACTACACAAAATCCGGCTTCAGCAACTGGGACTTGTAAAAGCGCTCAGTTAAAAAATGAAAAACGCTGAACTGTTGGATAAAAAATAACTAACTTTGCATGGTAAATGCAAAAAGAACGTCTAAGACGATAAAACAAATCTAAGAAATGAAGCAGACAATTCTCGTCACCGGCGGCACCGGGTTCATCGGCAGCCACACCACCGTAGAACTGCAGCAGGCAGGCTACGAAGTAGTCATCATCGACAATCTCTCCAACTCCAACGCCGCCGTCGTCGACGGCATCGAGGCCATCACAGGTCAGCGCCCTGCCTTCGAAAAGGTGGACTGCTGCGACATGGAGGCCCTGGAGGGAGTGTTCAAGAAATATCCGAAGATAGAGGGAATCATACACTTTGCCGCATCCAAGGCTGTGGGCGAGAGCGTGGAGAAGCCCTTGCTCTACTACCGCAACAACATCACCTCGCTCATCAACCTGCTCGAGCTCATGCCCAAATACAGCGTAAAGGGCATCATCTTCTCCTCCTCATGCACCGTCTACGGACAGCCCACGGAAGAGAACCTGCCCGTCACGGAGAAGGCCCCCATACAGAAGGCACTCTCGCCTTACGGCAACACCAAGCAGATCAACGAGGAAATCATACAGGACTACATACACAGCGGCGCGCCCATCAAGTCTATCATCCTGCGCTACTTCAACCCCATCGGCGCCCACCCCTCGGCACTCATCGGCGAACTGCCCAACGGCGTGCCCATGAACCTCATACCCTTTGTCACCCAGACAGCCATCGGCATACGTAAGGAGCTGAAAATCTTTGGCCATGACTACGACACGCCCGACCACACCTGCATACGCGACTACATCTACGTGGTCGACCTGGCCAAGGCTCACGTGAAAGCCATGGAACGCGTGCTCGACAAGCCTGAGACCGACGCCGTGGAGGTATTCAACATCGGCACGGGCCGCGGCCTGTCCACTCTCGAGGTGGTCGAGGGCTTCGAGCGTGCCACGGGCGTGAAGCTCAACTGGACCTATGCCCCCCGCCGTGAGGGCGATATCGAGAAGGTGTGGGGCGACGTGAAGAAGGCCAACGAGGTGCTTGGATGGAAGGCCGACACACCTACCGACGAAGTGCTCAAGAGCGCATGGCGCTGGCAGCAGAAGCTGCGTGAGCGCGGCATCCAGTAATAGGCTGTTCTATTTGGCGTACCCAGCTTTTGCATGCTGTCTATACACTGTAGGGGACTCGGACTGGCTTTATGCCTGTCCGAGTCCCTTGTGTTGAGTGGCGCAGACACGTGAAAGGACGCTGACGGCCAGGGCCCAGTCGGTGGAGTTGTGGGCTTCGGACATGTCGACATCGACATAACTTCCCGGAAGACCGATTGCCGTTGTCGACGCCTCTGCATTGAGCAGCACACCGGAACTCCCACATTTTAAGTTTATTTATGCCAATGATGTGCATGGGAAAAGAAAAAAAGTAATACCTTTGCATCTATGAACAACTATAAGATTCTGATCGCTGCTGTCTTCGCAGCTAGCAGCATGGCCATGTCTGCACAGACGTCCCTGCGTGAGCGCGTGGTGTATGACGGCGACACGGGACGGGGCATTGCCAACGTGAGCATCATGGGCAAAGACTTCGTGGTACTGAGTGACTCTACGGGCCGCTACACCTTGCCAAAGGAGTGCAAGACGGTGGTCCTGTCGCACATGAACTATACGAGCTATATGGTCAACCTGACTGACCTGCCCGACAGCGTGGCCCTCTTCTCCGACAGCCACCGATTGGGCGAGGTCATCGTGTTTGGTACGCCTAAGGAAAACCCGTTGGCCGAGCTGAACAAGCGTCTGCGCCTGGAGCGGACAGAGGCCGAGCTGTCCGCGGCCAATCCCAACGGCAACCTCTTGGGACTGTTCAAGTATCTCGTACCCAAGAAGTGGCGCACGTCGAAGAAGAAACGGCGTAAGCAGCAGCTCGACAAGGTGCTGCAAGACTATTAAGAAAAAGACTAAAACCGAATAATTTCTAATTCTACCCGGCCATGACACTGACCTTCAAGATTCAACTTCGCAATATCCATAAACCCACGGTGTGGCGACGCTTGGAGGTGCCAGGCAACTTCACTTTCGACGACCTGCACCATGCCATACAGAAGGCTTTCGAATGGGAGGACTATCACCTCTACCAGTTTCAGCAGACGCCCTACGACCAAGGATGGTCGGTGGCCGTGCCCAACCCTGATGCCGACTTCGGCATGGAGCGTGACACGTCAGACGCACGCCAGACGCTGCTAGACAGCTTCTTGAGAAAGAAAGACCTCACCAAATTTGTCTACGTCTATGACTTTGGCGACGACTGGGTGCACGACATCACCCTGGAGCGTCGCGACGACAGCCGATTGCTGAGCTTTCCCGTGTGCAAAGCAGGCAAGGGGGCCTGTCCGCCCGAAGACTGTGGCGGACCATGGGGCTATGAGGACATGAAGCACTTGCTCAAGGAGGAGCCGGAAAGCGAGGAGGCTCAAGAGTATGTAGAATGGCTGGGACTGAGCGACGCAAGCAAGTTTGACGCCGACAAGTTCGACATCGACCACGTGAACTTATGCCTTAAGAGCATCAAGGACCATGGCCCTGTGCTCGTGCCGAGACATCAGGCGACGACTCCGTCCAAAACAGCAGGCAGTCTCGATTTCCATCAGATGATTGAGTCGTTTCAGCAGATGCTCAGTAAAATGAGCGATGACGACAAACAGGAGCTGAGCGACCTGTTTCAAGGCAAGAAAGACCTGGCCGAGGTGGCCAATGAGCGTTTCTACAGCTACGAGAAGCCCGACTATGCGGCTTTGGCGTCCCACGAACTGCAGTGGCTGGCACCTTTCTGGGACGTGCAGAACTACGACGACAAGGCAGCGCTGTGCCACGCCGTGGCCGACGACGCAAAGAAACGCAAGCTGACGCGACAGCAGATGACCGACGAGATGCACGGATACATGTATAAGCTCTTTGCTGAGTTCGACCGCCATGAGCCCGGCAACCGGTGGCGGCTGTTCGGCCCGCTGTGGATGATGGAGCAGGAGCAGATGACCGAGTGTCTCGACGCCGTGCTCGAAGCCCTCAGGCAAGACGCCTACTTCATGCATGCCTACTACCTCCAGTTTGAGGAATGGGTTGCCGCAGCACTATACCAGCTGGCAAAGGACACGCCGGAGAAGCTGGAGAGCTACCTCTACGAGCAGGGCATCATGCCTGAAAGCAAGCCCGTGGTGTTTATGGCGCTGGTGATGGTCTGGCTGCGACAGCCGCAGAAGCGCATGGCCGTCACAACCATGATCACCAACTTCCTCAGCCACTGTCTCGACATCTGCCTTAAGGGAGCATCGCCCATGAATCTGGAGAGCTACGCCATCACACTGGCCACGGCCCATGTGAAAGAAGCACTGCCCATACTGTGCCGCATCTTCAACGAGCTGAGAGTGCCCACATTCATCATCGACGACGGCATCAGCGAGGTAGAGAAGGTGATGAACAATGACAAGGAGCTGTACCGTGTAATGCATGACAGCATCGACGGATTCCTGAACGACGAGGAAGAGCTGGGATATCTGGAAGACCACGACGCAGAAGGCTACTATCCCGGGCCCGTGGAAGATGATGACGACGACATCTACTCCGATGGCGACCTGTTTGACAATATCGAGGGGTTCTATGACATCACAGAGAAAGCCAAGCGGCTGGAACTGCTTGTGGAGAAAGGTGGCAAGATGCGTATGCTACAGGTGCCCTCAAACATGACCTTCGACGGGCTGATGCACCTCATCACGCTGGTTTTTAATCTGAGGGACTTCCCCGAAAACTATGAGTTTAAGGACTCGCTCGACTTCCGCTACCTGTCGGATGCCGACGACCATGCACTCGACGACGACTACTGGGAGATGGACGGTACGAGCTATAGCACAGTGAGTGAGGTGTTTCGCAAGAAGGGCGACACCGCCGTGCTACGCACGCGGAAGGGCAAGCGCTGCACCGCCACCTATCACCTCCGGCTGGAGAAGAGCGGGCGCTACGGCAAGGCCACCCAGCACTATACAGACCTGCTCTGGTCTGATGAAAAGGAGCTGGAGCTCCAGCGCACTATCCGCACCTTCGACGAAGAGAACCCCTTCCCCTGGCAGGAATAGTGTATAGCCAGACGCATAAGCAAAATACGGTAAGTCCCCGCAATCAGGAGAAAGCTGATTGCGGGGACTAACTGTATTACGAAGTAAATGTAGGGACGGACTTTATGCCTGTCCGCCTGTAGAGTCTGCCGCACAGATGGGGCGTGCAGCAGACTCTCGGGGGGATTACTTGCTGATAAACTTCTTGCCGTTCTGGATGTAGAGGCCCTTCTTGGCCTTGGTCACACGCTTTCCGGTGAGGCTATAGACGGCACCGTTCTGTGCTGTGGCAGCCTTGACGCTCTGCACGCTGAATGGCAACTCTACCTCGCCCTGCTTGATGATGATAGGAGCGCTGAGGGCACCCTTCAGCGAAGTGATGTGCACATAGGCGTAGCGACCGTCGACACCCTCGGGCAGAGGATCGACCTCGAAGCCGATGAAGGTGTAGGGATTCACGTTATCGCCAGCCATGGAAGCCTGACGCTGCGACTCGTCGTAGTAGAACTCGCTGATCCAGTCGGGCAGGTCCTCGATGAAGTAGTTCTCGCTCTCTTCCTCGTCGAGCCAGTCGAGGAAGGTCTCCACGATGGCTACGGTGTTCTCGTCGTCGCTGGCGGGAGTGATCTCAAATGTGTTGCCACCCTCAGCAGGCACGGTAATGACGTTGACACCTTCATACACGGTACCGTCGTTGCCGTGGAGTGTCTCATAAACCTTGACACAGTCGAACATGGCGTTGAACTGCGGAGTGAGCGTCACGTTGCGGTAGTAGCGATAGCCGGGAGCGGGCTGGCCATTGGCATCGACCATCATCAGACCAGTAGCCACGTCGGAGTACATGTCGTCGACTTCCTCATCGCGCTCGTCGGCAGTGATAACCACCTGGTTGCCCTCGTCGGCAAAGCCAGTGACGACGATGCAGAAAGCCTGGTCGAGGATGAAGGGCTCCACGACATCCATGCCGAAGAAGTCCTTGGTGCGGTTGGCAAAGACCATGTTGTAGCCGACTGTCTCACCATTGTTCTCTACAGGAGTGATGTCGGCCTGTGTGCAGGTGATCTGCTGCATGAGGCTGTCGCCACGGGTGAGACGGCCCTCTTCGTCCTCCACTACATTATAGAAGCTCATCACAATGGGATGATCCTCGGTGATGACCATGGGGGCATCATTCTCCGCATTGGGACGGCCCATCAGCACAACGCTTTCCACATACATGGGCTTGACAGGCTTCTCGTGATACTGGAAGACACCAGTGATTCGGTAGTTCTCGGTCACGCCATCCTCGTCGAAGTCGATGTCGGCATAGGCATTGGTGCCATAGATATCGCCGCCGTATCCGCCATTGCCGTCGCCAAAGTAGCTGTAGGCACCTGTGCAGAGCTTTTTGACCATACGCTGCGGACGGCCTGCAGTGGCAAGCACAGCGCCGTGGTTCTCACCTTTGTCGTCGTTGTTGTCCTCGCCCAAGGTGTAGCTCGTGTCGCCCACGCTGATGGTGGGCACGTAGAAGCTGTTCCATCCGTTGACGCTCGTATTGCCATCATTGTCGGCATCGTGGGCTGGGTTGTAGCCCAGACCGCCCCAGGGCAGGTTGTTGTCCTCGTCGACCTCGTCGGACAGGTCATAGGTATCCTGAGCGGTCTCCAGCGTCCATACGGCTTCTTCGGGTGTGGTGCAGCGGTTGACCAGGAGGTTGTCGTCGACAGGTGCCACGAAGAGGAACCAGCGGTAGTAGTAACTCCAGTCTTCGGTCCAGCCCAGGAAGTACGAACCGGCAGGACGATCGTAGTACACACCGTTGTCGAGGGTGCGGCGCGATGCCTTCTGAGCATAGGGCGTAGCTGTAAACACCTTCTTCGAGGCAGGAAGTGCAGTGGCCAGCTTAGCGGCAGTGTTGTCCATCTTAGCCACCTGAGTCTTCTGCATGGCCACGGGCTTAGCCGTAACCTTAGTCTGCCGGGCGGCAGCATTGTACTGGGCATAGCCTGCAACAGACGATGCCACCATCAGTGAGAGTAAAAATCCTTTTTTCATATTCGTTGGTTTTGATTATAGATGTTTTCTGTCTTGTATCCATTGTCTGGTCTTATCACATTCAGCACAGTTGTCATCAACTATTTCTTCACGTCGAACCAGATGTCGGCATCGTCCTTGGCCGTGAGTCGCAGGTAGGTGAGGTCGAACTTGCTCTTGACGGTGCTCACAATAAACTCTCGCGAGAGCATTTGCAGCAGCTTCTGAATGCTCGGCACCACGGTGAGCATGTTGGCCTCGGAGTCGCCGTAGGGCTTCTCGTAGGTGAAGGCCGCGCTATAGGCCATGCCGTTCTCCTTGGCCACGAGGTCGCGGTACTCAGCCACCTTGGCTCCGCCCTCGGCAATATCGTCGGGTGTGAAAGTCTTCTGCTGCATGATGTCGCCGCCAAAGAGATAGCCCACCGAGGCCGTCTGTTTGCTCTTGTAGTTGATGTTCCAGCGGAAGAGGCTGTCGCTATTGACATTGTAGCGCAGGTCGATGCCCAGGTAGGTGAAGACGGCGTTGCCCTTGTTGTCTTTCTGCAGTGCCTCAAACTCGGTGCTGACCTCGTCGACAATGGCACGCACCTTTGCCGACATCGAGTCGGTCTTCAGACACGTCCACCTGTTTGACGGAAGCGCCTGCACATGCTCACGCAGGAACCAACCGGGACGGTAGCCCTCGATGCGGAAGTTGCTATTGTCCACACCTATGAAGGCCTGCTCCAGGCTGTCGTAGCGCATGTCTTGCAGCACGCCGGTCATATCGGTGCGCTCAAACACATCGCGGAAACGCAGGTAGTAGTCGTTGCCACGCTTGGTGATGAGGAAAGGATTGAAAGCCTGATAGGTAATCTTGTCGGTATGGCGCGGATAGAAGCTGGGCAAGCCCTTGCCGGCCTCCTCGAAGTTGTAGATACTGTCGGTGCCGAAGCATAGCAGGCTGCCGACAGGGGCCGTCGTGGGGAACATCTTCTTCTGGAAACCAAGCACATCGTCGAGATAAGCGGTATAGTCCACGCCTGGCTCGATGGGGGTGAGCAGGTTGTAGGTGCCGCGCTTCTTGCCCTTGAGCATCATGTAGCTGGCATCCTCGGGGGCATCGACGATGATGAACTCATAGTCGCCGCCAAAGCCCTCGCCTGTCTCGTCGAGCGTATTCTCCTTGTTGTTCACGGGGTCGGAGTCGTCGGTCTTGGCAATGTCCTCGGGGTCGGAGAACATGTGCATGCACTCGTTGTAGGTGTTGAATGTGAGCACGGGGCCATTGTCGGCGATGATTTCCCATGCCGAGCTGTCCACCTTGAAGGCGTTGTCGGTAAACTCATTGAGCATGGCCACACGCACCTTCCTGTCTTTGTCGAAGTCCATGAGCAGGAGGTAGCCGCAGCCCTGCGGCCACTGGTCCTGATAGGTGGGGTAATACTGCATGGCCCATCCGTTGGGCTGTGCCTCCAGTCGTGCCGAGTAGATGGCGCTGGTCTGGTTGAGGCGCTCAGCAGCCGAGGCATTGAAGAGGTCGTCTTCTTCGCCTGTGCAGGCAGTGAAGGTGGCGGTGGCTGCTGCTGCCAGCAGCAAGCAAGATATCTTATTCATGTTCAGCATCATTATAATAGTTTTTTACTTTTTCTGTAGCACTTCGTATGCCTTCACCTGCTGGCGCAGCTCATCGATGAGAGTATGACCGTCGGCATCGGGATAGGTCAGCCGGTTGATGTATCCTCCCCAGGCATTAAAGACGAAGTTGCCGTCGGCATCGGTGACAAACTGTCGCTGCTGCACCTCTTTGCGCAACTCGTCGAGGTCTATCTTCCAATTGTCCATGAGCCACGTGCGCACCAGACGGAGTTTGTCGAGTATGACCTGCTGTCCGTCCACATTGTCGCCGTTGACGGTGATGGTGAAGTTGCCGTTGTCATCGAGGATGACGTAGCCCTCGGGCGTGCGGGGCACCACCTTGCGCACGCATTTCGTCTCACCACTGTTGGTGGAGCGCAGATAGCCGATGGTGTCCATATCGACCTGGTCGGGGCGCAGGCGAGGCTTGAGCTGCTTGCCGTTCTCGTCATAACGATAGAAGAGCGAGTCGTAGCGGGTGTTGGTCATGTCGACCTCCTCCCAGTCGAAGTGGGCGGTGGCGAGCAGACGGTCCCAGTCTTTCTGGTTGTAGGTGATGTAGCAGGAGAGCACCTCCACCCAGTCCTCGCCCTGACTCGACGAGGCATAGGGTGTGACAAAGCCCAATCCGGCCTGTATAGAGTCGTTTTTGTCACCCCATCCCACGTTGTCGTAGAGTCCCTGCGAAAGCGTGTTGAAGGCTTGCGGACGCAGGTGTGTCTGGTCAAGGATGTGCCCGAACTCATGGTGCATGGTGTGGAAGAACAGGTCATTGAGCCCCGAAGGATAGCCTTTGGCGTTGACGCCCTCCATCTTGCCGGGGTCAAGCTCGTTGACCGACATAAGCGTCACCTTCAGTCCGCCCTCGGCCACGCCGCCCTCGCGTGTGCCGTCGCTGTTGTAGCCAGCCGAGCCGATGACGTGGATGATGCGCGGGCAGTTCTGCTTGAGAAACTCCTCGCCGGCGAGCTTCTTGTAGACGTCTATCCACAGATACTTCACCAGCACGGCCAAGTCTACGCTCTTGTTGTAGCTGGCAGGGATAAGGTTCTTCTGCATGTCGGAGCCCACGTCTTCCATCTTGTAGATAAACTGCAGATTGTAAGGCTCGAGGAAGTTGCGCTTGACGAAGGTGTCGAGCGGGAAGGTGTAGAGCGAGCGGTCAAGCGGGTAGTCCTTCGTATCGAAGATGGTGTCCTTCAAGTCGTCTTCCGAACAGGATGCGATGCCAAAGGAACTGATGGCCACCAGCGTGGCTATTAAGATGTGAATTTTCTTCATGTGATGTATTCCTCCTTATACTTTAGTTGTTTCCGAAAATGCTCTGGAAGGTAGCCGATGTTGAAGTGCTGATGGAGTCGACCGTGAGTGGTCTGGAGGGCTGCATGCCCACGGCGAGGGCATCCTGCGGCACTTCGAGTGCACGGCGCGGGTCGTTCCATGTCATGGTGTACTTGATGTTGTCGGGACCATACTCGTGGGTCCACTCTATGCCCCAACGCTTGAGGTCGAAGAAGCGCTTGCCTGTGAAGTTGGTCTCAAAGCGGCGGAAGTAGTTCACACAGTTCATGTAGGGCACAGCGTCGGCTGGCACCACGAAGGAGCTGCTCACGTGCTTGGTGAAGTCCCAGTTGTCGAAGCAGTTGTAGTTGGGGGTGCTGCCCGTGGGGATAGCACGGCTGAACCAGCTCTGTATGACGTCGTCGGTGAGCGACTTGGAGTTGCCGTTGGACTCGAAGGTGACGCGATTGCTCATAGAGAAGTTCATCAGGCTCTTCTGATAGGTGCACAGGTCTAAAGATGCGCTGTCGAGGCGATTGGTCATGGCGCGTGCCTCTGCCCGCTCAAGCAGCAGCTCAGCAAACGTAAACTCGCGTCGCACAGTGTGAGCCCAGCCTATGCCAGCCACCTTGTCGCTGTACTGGAACTGCTCGCCGATCCACCCTGGTGCCCAGCTCTCGTTGCCAGTGCCGAAGAGTCCCATCATGTAGGCAGCGGGGTTGGCATACCAGCGCCAGATGGGTGAGGGGTGGTAGTAGATGGAACGTGCCACCAGGCCGCCCTGTGCAAAGCGATGGCTGCGGGCATGACGGAAGATGATGCTGCCCGTGTCGATGAGCATGATGTTGCTGGGGATATAGGGGCTCTGCCAGGCGTTGGCAAAGTCGGACATATACACACAGTCGTCCAAGGGGGAGAAGTCGAACATCCTGGTGAGCAGCTGCTCGTTGTCGGTGCCCAGCACGGCATTGGCATGTTCCACCACCTTGTCGTATTCGCGGGTGAACAGGTAGAAGCGTGCAGCAAAGGCATGGGCGGCCTCGGTATTGAAGTGCCATTTAGGCATCTTGTAGTTGATGTCGCTGATGTCCTTGAGTCCCTGCTCAAGATCGGCGCGTATCTGCTGATAGGTGCTGGTGACGGAACCACGCGAGAAAGTAGTGCCGAAGTCTGTGATGACGCGTGTGACGTAGGGCACGCCCACGTCCTGCAGGCTGGCGATGCTGTCCTTGTAGGCCTGCGAGAACACGTTGACGAGGATGAAGTGGCTGTAGGCGCGTATGAGCAGTGCCTCGCCCCGTGCGGCGCGCAGCTTCTCATTGAGCTCAGTGCCGTTGGCCAGCAGGTTGTCGATGGCGCTGAGCACCTCGTTCACCGAGTTGATGCTCGAGTAGTATTCGTTCCAGATGTTGGCTGGCGTGTCCTCGCTGCTCGACGACTTGACAGCTTCAAAACGGAACATCTCGTCGTCCTGCTTGCCGTAGGAAGAGAGGTTGAAGTGGGTGGGGGTCTGCTTGGAGTTGAGCGGTGCAGGCAGGTGCACGGAGTTCTGGTCCATGATGTTGTCACTGGTGATTTCGCACACCCATCCGTAATTGGCATCGGGATAGCATGTAGTGAGCATCGAGATGATGTTGTCTACCGACCCTATGTTGGTGCGCTCGTCGGGCTCTTTGTCAAGGAAGCTGTCGGTGCAGGCAGGCAGGATGAGCATGGAGAGCGCTCCCAGCCCGGCAGCCGCCACCTTATTATATATATTGTTAATCTTCATAATGGTAATCTTCTTTCTTTAGTTTTCTGTCTTCTGTCAGCGCGTTAGATGCCTAAGCGCAGGGTGAATGTGAACTGCTTGGATAGTGGTGTGGCCACACCGCCGGAGTTGACGAACTCCGGATCCTGTCCGTTGAGCTTCTTGTCGGCATAGATGAGGAAGAGGTTGGTGGCGTCGAGCTTCACCGAAGCGGTGTTGAGTCCTATCTTGCTGATGAGCTGCGGCTCGAAGTCGTAGGTCAGCGATATATCCTTCATGCGGATGAAGCCGCCGTCGGCCACGCGTGCCGTAGAGTAGTTGTAGGCATTGTAGGCGTAGCCCAGGTAATTGTCGTTGTAGAGCTGTCGCACGGAGGCGATGGTGGGAATGTCGGTGACGTGCTCGTCGCCGGGCTGCACCCAGCGGTTCTTAAACTCCTTTGGCATGGCAGCCAGGTCGCTGTAGCTGGCAGAGAACACGGGGTCAAGACGCAGCTTGTTGCCGAACGAATAGGTGATAAACACGTTCAGTCGCCAGTTCTTGTAGCGGAACATATTGTTCAGGCCACCAGTGATGGTAGGTTCCGAGGGTCCTTCGTAGACGAGGTGTCCCAGGTTCTCATACTCCTGGAAATAGATGTCGCTGGTGGTCACCACGCCTTTCTCGTTGACTATCTGCGGAATGCCCTCGTCGTTGAGTCCCTTGAACTGCAGGGAGAAGAGTGCGCGGTGCGGGTAGCCTTCGCGTGCATAGCCGCTGCCGGCGACAAGGTCGATGACGCGCGACACCGACATGAGCTTGGTGATCTCGGTGTGGTTGTAGGCAAAGGTGAGGTCGGTGTTCCACTGGAAGTCGTTGTTGCGTATGTTGGCCGAGGAGATGGTAGCCTCGGCGCCATACGACTTCATGGAAGCCACGTTGGCATACATGCGTCCGTAGAGCTGTGTGTACTGGTAGCCCATGAGATCGAAGTTGTCGCGCCAGTAGACGTCGCTCACAAGGTTGATGCGGTTCTGCAGGAATCCGAGGTCGAGTCCGATGTTGAACTCGTGCTTCTTCTCGTAGGTAAGGTTTTCGTTGCCCATGCTCGACTGATAGACTGCGAGCTCCTGCTGGTCTCCCTGCGGGCGCCACACGTTGGTGGAGCGGAAGATGGAGGTAGCATTTGAAGCGGCCGTCTGCTCACCCACGAGGGAGTAGCTCAGTCGCAGAGTGGCGTGCGACCACAGTCCGTTGTTGCGCTTCATCATCTTCTGGAAGAAGGGCTCCTCGTGCGCATTCCACGATGCCGAGATGTTCCATGTGGGCAGCCATCGGCTCTGGCGGCTCTTACCGAGCTGGTTGGAGCCGTCGTAGCGTGCAGTGAGATTGGCTGAGTAGCGGCCCTTATACGAATAGTTCACGTTGCCGAAGTAAGCCAGTCGGCGGTTGTAGGATCGTGCAAACGATGCCAGGTCGGTGCCTTCCTCGCGTGCCTGCTTGAAGAAGTCGGGTGTGATGGTGACGATGCGGCTCTGGTCGAAGTTCACGCCATACTGCTGCTGCTCGGCAGCGTCGTAGTCGGCCTTGTTGGCCTCCATACCAGCCAGTGCGTTGAAGATGTGTGCCTCTTCACCTCCTGCCGACCAGATATGGTTGTAGTTGACCGTGGCGCGGAAGTCGAGCTGCTCCACCACGTTCTTGTTCTCGATGTATATACCGCCTGCGGGCATCACCGATACGGGGAGAGAGTTGGGTTTGTCGGGGTCGCTGTACAGGTATGGGTTGCTATACATGATGTTGGGGTTGTCCACACCTGCACGGTAGGCCTCGGCCTGGTTAGAGTTGTTTCTGATGTTGTGCTCGCGCATGGAGCGGTTGATGCGGTAGCTTCCCAGGATGTTGAAGGCCAGTCCGCGTATGGGTTTCCACTCCAGTTCGCCCTGGAACTTCAGGTCCATGACGTTGATGTCGATATAGTTATTGTCCAGCTCGTTGAAGATGCTGAATGGCGCATAGTTGCGTGTGTATATCTGGTCGGGGTCGAGCGTTCGGCTGGTGTTTAGCGCGTAGCTGAATGGGTTGATGTCGAAGTCACGGCTGACGGTACCCGAAACGACGTCGGTGCTCTGGTTGAGTGTGCCCGGTGCGGTCTGCTTGCGGTAGCTGCCGTTGGTGCGCAGGGTGGCGGTGAGCGTCTTTGAGAGGTTGTAGGAGGCGTTGATGTTGGCCGTATAGCGCTGCACCTCCGAGTCCTTTGTCCATCCCGGGTCGACCATGGCAGAGAGCGAGGCATACATGCTCGACTTGTCGGTACCGCTACTCACGCTGATGGAGTGGTTGTGCATGATGTTGTTGTTGAAGAGCAGGTCAAACCAGTCGGTGTTGCGATACTCGGCCTGCTGCAGATAGCTGTTCATGGCAGCCTGTGTGAAGGGCAGTCCGAACTGTCCGCTGGTAGCATTATACTGGTCCATCAGTCCGTACATCTTGCCATAGAGTCCAGCCGACGAGGCGTTGGCCACCTGCGAGAACTCGAGCCACCCCTTGGCAGCCATCTCCTTATAGATACCCATCTGTTCCTGCGAGTTGGATATATTGTACTGGCTGTAGCTGGGCTTGAGACGATAGGTAAACTCTCCCGTATAGTTGATATTGCTGTGTCCTGCCCTACCCTTCTTGGTGGTGATGACGACGACGCCCGACATGGCCCTTGCGCCATAGATAGACGTGGCACTACCGTCCTTGAGCACCTGGAACGACTCGATGTCGTCGGCATTGAGTCCTGCGATAGCATTGGAGATGAGGGTCTCGGCGTCGCCCGACGAGAGGTCGTCGGCACTCACATTGACGGCATCCTCCATGATGACACCGTCGACGACCCATAGTGGGCTTGACGAGCCATAAATGGATGTAGCGCCGCGCACGCGAATCTTCGGTGCCGTACCGAAGGTGCTCGACACGTTCTGCACCGACACGCCGGCAGCGCGTCCCTCGAGTGCTCGGGTCACGTCGGCCACGCCGTCAAGCTTTGTCTGTTCGGCATCAATCTTCGTGGTAGCACCGGTAAACAGGCGCTTGTCCATCTTCTGAATACCAGTGACCACCACCTCGCCAATCTGTGCGTTGGAGCGCAGCGACACCTTCATGCCGTTTTTCGGCGATAGTGTCTGCGACTGCAGTCCGGTGTAGCTGAACACCAGTTTCTTGCCCTGTGGCACGCTGATGGTGAAGTGACCGTTGATGTCGGTCTTGGTGCCGTTCTTCGTGCCTTGAATCATGACGGTGGCACCGATGCAGGGCTCTCCCAGATCGTCGTAGACCGTTCCTGTGATTTTGCTTTGCGCCAGGGCTATTCCTATCGAAAGGAACAGACCGAACAAAAGCATCGTAAATCTTTTCTCCATAAAAAATTACTATCTCTTTATTCTTTTATTTTTTCTCTTTGCATGGTGTCAGCTGCATGTCCAATGGGCATTCACGCCAGTGCATAATGATGGCTTGCAGTTTTTAGGGTGCAAAGGTAGTGCTATTTTTTCAAAACAACAAATTATTTTATCAAAAACGCATGAAAATGCTCTTTTTTTTGATATTTCGTTAGTTTTACGGCCCGAAACACAACCGAAAAGCAATCGTCCGGCTTTTGCTTTATGACACTCTGCATCGGGCTAAAAACGATGTCTGCAGGGTGTATGCCGACGTTTCTGCACACAACATACTCCCTAAGCGCAAGCCGCTTAGGGAGTATATAGAGGTATGGAGGTGCGAGGCACGAAGGCTGGGAGAGGTGTGGGGATAGCCGGCTACATGCCAGCCTTCAGGCCGCGTATCACGGCCGACGTGAATCCGGCATGCTCCATCTCGTTGAGTCCCTTGATGGTCAGTCCGCCGGGTGTGGTGACGAGGTCGATGGCCCGTTCGGGGTGCATGCCGCTGGCTTCGAGCAGCTTCACTGCTCCGAGCACAGTCTGCATGACGATGTGCTTGGCATCGTCGGCCTTGAAGCCCAGCTCCACGCCGCCTTCGGCAGCGGCGCGTATATAGCGCATGGCATAGGCTATGCCGCATGAGGCCAGCGTGGTGCCGGCTGCGAGGTGCTGCTCGTCGGTGAAGATGGTCTGTCCCAGCTCGTCGAAGATGCGGCTGACAAGCTGCTTGTGCTCGGGTTTCACGCCGACCGACGGCACGACGAAGGTCATCGAGGCCATCTGTGCTATGGCGATATTAGGTATGACGAGGAACAGCGGGGGGCACTGTGCTCCGAGCCATTCCACGATTTTTGCCGATGGCACTCCGGCGGCAATGACAATGAGCAATTGTCGCTGGGGCTCCAGCTCGTCTCTGATACCGCTGAGCACCTTCTCTACGAGCCATGGCTTCACGCAGACGCACACTATGTCGGCGCCGCTGACGGCGGCACTGTTGTCGGCGGTCACACTCACGCCCATCTGTGCAAACCTGTCGGTCACAGCCTGCGAGGGGTCGGCCACGGTGATGTCTTCATTACGGAAGGTCTCGCCCTTGATGAGGCCTTCTACGGTGGCGCCGCCCATGGCGCCAGCACCTATCATGGATATTTTCATCTCAGTAGTGTCGTTGTTAGTGGGAGTAAAAGACCGTGTGCAGTCAGAGCACTTTCTGCAGCCTGTCAATAAATTCGTCGGCCAGCTCCTTGGTGAAGGTGAGTGGGGGCAACAGCCGGAGCACGGTCTGTCCGGAGCATCCTGTGAAGACGTGCTGCTCGTATAGCAAGCGCTGCCGCACGCTCTTCTGGTCGCCGTAGAGGTCGATGCCGATCATCAGTCCGCGTCCGCGCACCTCTTTTATCTTGTCGCTCTTCAGTCCTTTCAGCTTCTCCACGAGGTATTCACCCGTCTGCCGAGCGTTGTCCACGAGCTGCTCCTGCTCCATGACGTCGAGCACGGCGAGTGCAGCCGAGCAGGCCAGGTGATTGCCTCCGAAGGTGGTGCCGAGCTGCCCGTAGACGGGCTGGAAGTCGGGACTGATGAGCACGGCAGCCATAGGAAATCCGTTGGCAATGCCCTTGGCCACGGTGATGATGTCGGGCTTGATGCCGAGCCACTGGTGGGCGAAGAACTTTCCGCTGCGTCCGTATCCACACTGTATCTCGTCGCAGATGAGGGTGGCATGGTAGCGCTGGCAGGCATAAGCGAGCTTTTGTGCAAACTCAGGTGTGGCCATCTGCACGCCTCCCACGCCCTGTATGGGTTCGAAGATGACGGCTCCCACGCCTCCGCGCGAGAGTTCGCGCACCCAGGGCTCCACGTCGTTCAGTGGCAGGAAGCGCACGTGATGGTTGTCGTTGATGGGTGCCACAATCTTGGGGTTGTTGGTCACCTCGACGGCCAGCGACGTGCGTCCGTGGAAAGCGTGTTCGGCGGCGAGCACACGCAGCTTTGTGGGATTCTTAAACGAGGCCAGCTTCAGCGCGTTCTCGTTGGCTTCAGCGCCGCTGTTGATGAGGAACAGCTGATAGTCGTCGTAGCCCGAGAAGTGTCCCAGACGCTCGGCCAGCTCCTGCTGGAGCTTGTTTTGCACGGAGTTGCTGTAGAACCCGATTTTGCTGAGTTGTTCCGACACCTTCTTTACATAGTGCGGATGGGAATGGCCTATGCTGATGACGGCGTGGCCTCCGTACATGTCGATGTACTCCTGACCCTTGTCGTCCCACACCTTACAGCCTTCACCCCTGACGATATTGACGTCAAAGAGCGGGTAAACGTCGAATAGTTTCATATTGGTTGGTCTAATAATATAAATGTTATGACAGCATATCCTTCACTTCCTCTTCTGTCAAGTTGGTGCCCTGGGCTATCTGCCCTACAGCCAGCCCGAGCTGCTCCGACGGGATGAGCGTCAGGCTCTTGATGGTTTCTTTGCCTCTGAGCAGCGCATTGACGAGAGCAAGCGTAAACTCCTTGTTGGGCTCTGTGCCAAACAGGTACTTGAAGCCATAGTCGGTATATGGGTTGATATATCTGCTGCTGTCTGTCATTTTATCCTTGGCTTATTATCTCGGGGCAAAGTTAGTCTTTTTCTCTGAAACCTGCAAGAAAAGAGTGCCGAAATATCACGCATCAGAATGCGCTGGCTTTCAGCTGCAGTCCTGTGCGCTCGTCGTGTCCTGTCATCAGGTTCATGTTTTGCACGGCTTGCCCCACGGCTCCTTTGAGCAGATTGTCGATGCACGAGGTGACGAGCAGCTTGTCGCCGTACTTCTCGCAGTGCACAAGCGCCTTGTTGGTGTTGACCACCTGCTTCAGGTCGAGCGGTTTGTCGCTGTAGTGGGTGAAGGCAGCGTCGGCATAGAAGTCCTGATAGGCCACGACGATGTCGTCGAGCGGCACCTTGGTCTTGACGACAGCAGTGCAGAAGATGCCTCGTGCAAAGGGTCCTCGATAGGGTATGAAGTCGATGCTGGCATCGAGATAGCCCTGCACCTGCCTGAGGCTCTGGCATATCTCGGCGATGTGCTGGTGCTGGAAGGGCTTGTAGATGCTCATGTTGTCGGCACGCCAGGAGAAATGGGTGGTGGCGCCTGGCTTCTGTCCCGCCCCAGTGGAGCCGGTGATGGCGTTGACGCTGACGTCGTCCTTCAGCAGGTTCAGGTGGGCAGCCGGCAGCAGTGCAGCCTGTATGGCCGTGGCAAAGCAGCCAGGGTTGGCCACATGCTGTGCAGCGGCTATCTGCTCACGGTTTATCTCGGGCAAGCCATAGACGTAGTCATGGTCGCCCTTGATTCGGAAGTCTTGTGCCAGGTCTATGATTTTCACGCGTCCCGGTATGGTGTGCTCCTTGAGAAACTGCTCGCTCTTGCCGTGTCCGAAGCAGAAGAAGACCACGTCGACCTTGTCGAAAGGCATGTCCGACGTAAAGCGCAGCGCCGTGTCGCCTGTGAGTCCTTCGTGC
Source organism: uncultured Prevotella sp. (assembly GCA_905234355.1). GTDB lineage: Bacteria > Bacteroidota > Bacteroidia > Bacteroidales > Bacteroidaceae > Prevotella. The sequence continues at coordinate 19,546 of CAJOHP010000008.1, forward strand.
ACGTCGCTCACGAGGTTGCCCGCGTTGCTCTCTGAGTTGGCAAAGACTATCTCTGCTTCGGGGTGTCCCATCAGCAGGCGTATCAGTTCGCCGCCGGTATAGCCTGCGGCGCCGAGGATTCCTATTTTCGTCATTGGCAAATACTGTCTTGGTGAAATAATCTCGCCTTTTTATCTTTCCTCGTCGGGGTGCATGCCGTAGTAGACGCGCAGGGGCGTCGAGCTGACCTTGATGAATCCCTTGGCCTCGTCGGCAGTCCATCCGGTCTGTGTCTCGCCATACTCGCCGAGCTTGCTCTTGGTCAGGTCGTTGGGCGAGTCGATGCCCACGGTCTCGAAGCTGTAGGGGCGCAGTCGCAAGATGGCCTTTCCGCTGACGTTGCGCTGCGACGAGGCGAGCATGGCCTCGATGTCGGGCATGACCGGCTCCAGGTACTGGCTCTCGTGCAGGAACATGCCGTACCACTGTGCCACCTGGTCTTTCCAGTACTGCTGCCACTTCGACAGCGTCGACTTCTCCAGCAGTCGGTGCGCCTCGATGATGAGCTTTGGTGCTGCGGCCTCAAAGCCCACGCGGCCCTTGATGCCGATGATCGTGTCGCCCACGTTGGCGTCACGGCCGATGGCGTAGGAGGCGCCTATCTGCTCTATGCGCTGTATGGCCTTGATGCGGTCGTCGAAGTGCTCGCCGTCGACGCTCACTATCTCGCCCTTCTCAAACTCGATGGTGAGCAGCCGCTCCTGCTCCTTGGCCGTGACGTGCTTCAGGTAGGCCTCTTCGGGCAGTCCCTGTGTGGGGTCGAGCAGCTCGCCGCCGCAGATGCTGGTGCCCCAGATGCCCACGTTGTAGGAGTACTTCAGCTTGGCGAAGTCGGCAGTGAAGCCATGGTCGTTCAGATAGTCCACCTCTTCCTTACGGGTGAGCTTCTTGTCGCGTGTCAGAGTGATGATTTCCACTCCGGGAGCCATAACGAGGAAGGTCATGTCGAAGCGTATCTGGTCGTTGCCGGCTCCGGTAGAGCCGTGGGCTATGGCATGGGCGCCTATCTCGCGTGCATAGCGTGCGATGGCCAGCGCCTGGAAGATGCGCTCCGACGAGACGGAGATGGGGTAGCAGTTGTTGCGCAGCACGTTGCCAAAGATCATGTACTTCAGCGACTTCTCGTAGTACTCTTGTGTCACGTCGAGTGTCACATAGTCTTTGGCACCCAGTTTATAGGCGTTCTCTTCGTTCTTTTTCAGCTGCTCGGCGCTGAATCCGCCGGTGTTGGCACAGGCAGCATAGACTTCATAGCCCAGTTCCTTGGCCAGATACATCACGGTGTAAGACGTGTCCAGTCCGCCACTGAAGGCGACGACCACTTTTTTCTTGTTCTCCATATTTCTTGTGCTGTTTTCTTTTAGATTTCTTCTTCCAGTTCTTCCAAGTGTTTTATGCGTGAGAGCGTTTCTTCGCTGAGTTTAGCCGGCAGGTGCTCCTCGGGGTCGAAGAGCATGCCTGTGCAGATGCAGTACTTGCGGTCGGTGCGGTGTAGCACGTCCACATTGCAGCATCCCTCACATCCGCGCCAGAAGGCCTCGTCGTCGGTGAGTTCGGCAAAGGTGACGGGCTTGTAGCCCAGCTCGGTGTTCATCTTCATGACGGCAGCGCCGCTGGTGAGCGAGAATATCTTGGCCCGCGGCCAGCGGGTGCGTGCCAGGGTGAAGGTCATGTCCTTGATGCGCTTGGCCAGTCCCAGTCCGCGGAAGTCGGGGTGGACGATGAGTCCGCTGGTAGTGACATACTGCTTGTTGCCCCACGTCTCGATGTAGCTGAATCCGGCAAAGCGCTTGTCGCTCTTGCGCAGGGCGATGACGGCCTTGGCCTCCTTCATCTTTGTGGTCAGATAATCGTGTGTGCGGCGTGCTATGCCCGTGCCACGCACCTTGGCTGCCTCGGCAATGGTGTCGAGAATGGTGTCTACGTAGGCTTCATGCTCGGGCGCAGCCACCAGTACTTCTATTTCTTCCTGTTCCATAACAATCTTTCTTGTCTTATCGGTGTAGATAACCTGAGTAGCGGGCGATATATATAGAGAGAGGGGGCATTACTTCATATTGGGCACCACCTCGCTCAGCCGGTCGATGACATCCTGGTGTGTCACGCCCTCTTTCATCACGATGAAGATGGTATCGTCGCCGGCCACGGTGCCGAGTATCTGGGGTATGTCGCTGCAGTCTATGTTCCACGCCAGTGCGCTGGCATAGCCTTGACGGGTCTTTATCACGGCCATGTTGCCCGAGAAGTTGATGCTCACAAATCCCGGCATCTGCATCATCTCGCGTATAGTGGTGGGTGTCGACACCCGCTTATACATCGTGTCGTTGGGCAGCACGTAGACGTAGCTGCCGCCCATGGTGGCTGCCTTGGCCACCTTCAGCTGCTTCAGGTCACGGCTCAGCGTGGCCTGTGTCAACTTGAACCCCTCGCGCTGCAGTGCGCTGAGCAGCTCCTCCTGGCTTCCTAACTGCTGGCTCGAAATGATGAGCCGCAATGCTTCTAGTCGGTTGTTCTTTACCTTCATTATCGTCTTACACTTGGTATATTTATCCGAAATCGCGTGCAAAAGTACGCAAACATTTGCATACTACCAAATGTTTTTGCATAATTTTGCATATTTCGCTTTCGCTCCGACCATGCTTTCCGATGACTGCAGACGCGAGGCGCCCCTTCGCGTGGAGTCCATGAAGGCCTATAGAAATCCTGTCCGACTGCTCACAGCTTCACCTTCAGGGCTGTGCCATGGTAGTCTACGGTCTGCTGCCGTCCGTCGGGGCTGACGATAGTGAAGTGCCGGCTCTCGAGCATGCCGGGATAACGGCCCTTGCGGTCGCCGATGCTGAGTGTGCGGGTCCGGTCGTCCCAGCTGAAGGTGATGGTGGCATAGATGCCGTGCTCGTAGTTGTAGTTGTCGCCCTCGTCCTCGTAGAGTGTGAAGGTGCCGTCGGCACCGGGATAGACGCGCAGTTCCAGGCTGTCCCAGCTCTTCTCACCCACATACTGCATCTCTGGGCCCAAAGGCAGTATGCTGCCGGCCCGCACAAACATGGGCACGCGGTCGAGCTGCGTCTGCAGCCGCACCGTCTGTCCGCCCTTTAGCGGCTGTCCCGTCCAGAAGTCGTACCACAGGGTGCCCTTGGGCAGATACTTCGTGGCACTCTTCGTGGCGGTCCAGTCGGCGGCGCCCTGCGTCGTCTCGCCTTTCACCTCCTTGCGGTCCCAGCCCGTCATGGCATCTTCGCGCACGATTTTCTCCTCGGTGTACTGCGCCTCGAGGATGGGGGCTGCCAGGATGCTGCGGCCAAACATAAACTCGTCGGTCATGTCCCAC
>CAJOHP010000009.1 GCA_905234355.1 uncultured Prevotella sp.
TGATGAAGCAGCGGTCTATGGTGCAGTTGGTGACGGCGGTCACGTTAGTGTTGTAAAGCTTAAGGTCGCCGAACTTCACCTTGCGTATCTTCAGGCCATCGGTGTTGGATCGCAGCGTGATGTTGCCGTTGATCTGCAGGGCGTCGAGCATCTGCGCGGGCATGGGAGTGACACCCTCGGTTAGGTTGATGGTCACGTCGCCATTGATGACGGTGCCCTGTCCTACGCCAACGAGTGCCACACGCTTGGTGACGGTGATGCCGCCGGTGTAGGAGCCTTCGGTGAAGTAGAGCACGTCGCCGTCCTGGGCAGCCTCGAGGGCCTCTACCGTCTGGTTGGCATTATACTGCGTGGCGCCGCCGTCGTGCATCAGCGTGATTTGTGCCAGCTGGGCAGCGGCTGTCATGCTTACTAAGGTGAAGCATGCCAAGACCATGAGAATCTTTTTCATGTATGTGTTCTGTGTGTGTGTTGTTTTTCTTAAGTTTTTTTACAGGTTAGGCTTCACGTTGTCGTCCTCGCCCGGCACGGCACCCTCTGTGGTCACGCGGATGGGTTCGCTATAGGCGGTGCCCACCTTGTTGGTGGCATAGGCGCGTATGTAGTAGGTGGCGTGGGAGGTGAGCCCATTGAGCTGGAGGGTAAACGACTGCCCGCTGTGGCTGTCGGCAGGGTGCAGTGTTCCTTCGGCGTCGGCCGTGGTGCTGACGGCAAAGCCATAGGCCGTCACGTCGAAGTCCGACAGCCATGCGCTCCCGAGCGTCATGGCGTTGCGCCCCACGGCCGATGCCACAGGCAGCGAGAGCGTGGGCCGCTGACCGGGCTGCTGACTGACTGCCACGACAAGCTCGCGCCGCAGCGTCTTGATGGTGACGGTGGCGGTGCGCGACTGCTCGGTGGCATTGTCGGCACAGGTCAGGCTCAGGGTGGCGGCCCCCACCCCTTCGGTCTGGTCTATCTGCAGCCACTCGGCGCTCGACGAGGCCTGCCACGTGGCATCACCCACAAGGCTAACGGTCTTCGTCATGCCCACGGCATCGAAGAGCATCTCGGTGGGACTGACCGACAGCGTGGTGGCACGGCCCTCCTGCGTGATGGTCACGCGGTCACTCTTGGTCGTGCCGCGCACGGTGAGTGTGGCGGTGCGCTCGGTCTCCAAGGGGTTGGCCTCGGCCGTGATGGTAATCTGGCTGTTGCCCTCGCCTGTGGTCTGGCTCAGTGTGAGCCAGTCGGTGGCGCCCATGATTTCCCACTGGGCATTGCTCTCGATGACCAGGCTCTTGGCCTCGCCTTCGGGCACGAAGACGAGTGTGGCGGTGTTGAAGCGCAGCGTCTCGTCGTTCATCTCCTGCCTGACATGCAGGGTGCGGTGCAGGCCGTCGTCGGTGCTCAGCGTGACGGTGGCGGTGCGCGTAGTGGTGACGCTCGGGTTGGCCTGTGCTGTGAGCGACAGTGTGGCACTGCCGTGACCGCCGGTTGGCGTCACGGTGAGCCACGTCTCAGCGCTGGTGGCAGACCAAGCGCAGTTGGCCGTGACGCTCAGCGCCTGGCTGCCTCCCTGTCCGGGGAGCGCCACGTCGGTCTGAGCCACACTGAGGAAGCCCCCAGAGAGCTGCAGCTGGTCGGTGTCGGCATCGGTGGCACACGCGCCGAAGGCTCCAAGAACGATGATGGCGCATGCACTGAACGACAAATGGCAGATGACGGATGACAAAGCCTTGTGTAGGCTGTGATGATGGTATGCGTTCTGTTTCATAGCTTCACAAGGTGTGATTAGAAGTAAAACATCAGTCCGAGGCTGAGCTGCAGTCCTTCGGCCCACGACTTGACCTTGCTGTCGAAGTCGGCCAGTGCCTTGTAGTTCTTGCTCTTCTGCAGCGCCACGTCGTACTCGGGCAGGAGGAAGATGCGCAGAGGCTTCGTAGCACCTGAAGGAGCAAACTGCAGCCGTGCGCCGAGGGTGAGCGAGATGGCGTTGGCGCCATCGAGTGTCTTCTCGTCGGGCAGTGTGACGTCGGCCAGCCGCTTGCCGCTCATCGCAGTGAAGGCTGCGCCCAGCTGTGGTGTGACGGCAAAGACGGGTGCGGCCCAGATGTCGTAGCCCGCACGCAGGAAGCCACGCACAGGCGAGTACTGGTAGGCATCCTTCAGCACCGACGCCTTGTCGTAGATGTAGACGTCGCCCGACTTGGCCATTCCGTAGACGGCGCCGGCCTCGACGGTGAAGTTGCGGAACATGAAGCCGGCCGAGACCGCAGGACCCATGACGCCCACGGCACAGAATCCTGCAGAGAGGAGGAAGCTGCTGCGGGGCGCCTGCGTCTTCAGGACAATCTCCAGGCGGTAAGTGGCCTTCTCCACGCCCTTACCCTCAGCGCTTTTCAGGTCGACGGTGAGCGGATTGATCTTGTAGCGGTCTATGTCGCCAGTAGAGGGGATGATGTCGATGAACTCCGTGTCCTGCATGACGTAGACCCAGTAGGCCCCGTCGCGTCGTGTCACGCGGATGACGTTGTTGTCGAAGCGTACGCTGTCCAGCGGTATCTGCACCTTAATGAGGGCGCACGTGTTGCCGCTGGAGTCTACCACCTTATACTGTTCCTGCGTGGCCGCAGGGTCGGTGCGGTCTATCTGGTAGTCCCTAACCTCAAGTTGCGCATTTGCCACGAGAGCAAATACGCAACTGATGAGGGATATTAGTGTACGTCGTGATATCATACGTCGCCGGTGAATTGGTCTATGTCGTCGAGGTTGTCCAGGTTCTTCTCGGCATCCTCTGCCGCCATCTGTGCCTTGTCCAGATTGCCGATGGCAGCCGAGGCCATGGCGTCGAGCTCTTCCTTCGACTTAGCCTGTTGCACCTGGGCGATGGCGGTGTACTCCGGTGCCTCGGGCTTCACCTCTTTTATATATACACACTTCTTCACCTTCTCGAGCGTCTCTGGGGTGAAGATACCAAGGGCAGCCACCTCCTCGGGCGAGAGGGCATCGTTCTTCAGTGCGCGCCACGTGCGCAGATTGCTTATCCACTTGCCTCGTATGGTCTTCACCGTGGAGATGCCCTGACTGATGACGGCAGGTCCGCCCTTGACATACTTGGCAAAGGAGAAAGCGCCAAGTCCGAGCTGGGGCAGTGCAGCGGCAGCCCCCACGCTGCCTAGTCCGGCACTGGTCATGTCGAGCACGATGTTCATGCCGTTCATCGTGGCCTGCATGAACTGGTAGTTGACCATACTCTGTGTGACGAGTTCGCCTGCAGGATTGAGCATATAGGCCATCTCGTAGATTTTGCCGCCCACGTTGAGCGTGTCGCACTTGAACTGGAAGGCATCGACGCTGTCGCGGTAGCTGATGACAGCCTTGTAGAGCGAGTCAATGCGCACCAGGTAGGCATCGATAGTCTCGTTGCCCGAGCGAGTGCCGTCCCACTCCCACTTCAGGGTCTTCTTTTCTTTCTTCTTGGCTGCACTCACCGGTGTGGTGGCAGCGCCCAGCGTCAGCAGTGCCAACGCGATAAGCAATAGTTTTTTCATCATACGATTGTTGTATTTGTCAGTTATTTGATGTGAATGCTGATGCTGGTCTGGTCGGGTGCCACATAGTGGGCATCGGCCGTCTTGGTCATCTCAGCCGAGGTGATGATGTAGTGCATGTTCGGGGGCATAATGACGTGGAAGCGGCCCTGTGCGTCGGCCCTGCCCAGCAGCTGCAGTCGGGAGCGGTCGTCTCTCTTCACCTCGCTCACGGGCGAGGCGTAGATGCTGATGGTCTGCAGCGGGATGGTCAGGTCGTCGTCGAGTGTGATGGTGCCGCTGACCTGCTGCTTCTGCACAGTGACCTGCTGTGCCACGGTCTTCTTCGACTTGGGGTGACTGGCCACACGGGCCTTCACATCGGCAAGAGCCGTCTGGAGCCCGGTCAGCTCCGGATGCTTCTGCAGGATGAGCTCGAGTATCTTGGCATCGGCGGTGAGCCACTTGAACACCTCGTCGCTGTCGGCACCGCGCAGCCTGGTGTACTTCGCCACGGAGTCGCATGCCGACTCGTGGTGGTGGGTGTACTTGCGCAGGAAGAGCACGTCGGTGCGCTCGGTCTTCAGTGTGTCGCGCAGGTCGAAGGGGCAGTCGTTGTGCTCAATGGCGCGGTCGTAGGCTATCTTGGCCGCGTCGTAGTAGTTGAACCGCACGTTGTGCGCACGCTCCACATAATACTTGCGTGCATCGCCGAGCAGGTCGTCGAAGCTCTTCTCGGTGAGGGGCACCTCTATGGTGAGGTAGTAGGTCTGCGCACTCTCCAGGCTCTCTATGTCGCCTGCGGTGCTGAACTGCACGGTCTTGGGCAGGTAGCCCTTGGCCGACACCTCCAGATACTGTGCGCCCTCCATGAGGTAGACCCAGTACTGTCCGTTGTCCTTACGCTCCTGTCGCACCACGTCGCCCTCAAACACGGCATCGTCGGCGGTGAGCCCCACGATGACGAGGGCGCAGGTCTTGTTGTTGCCGTCCTTCACGGGATACTGTGTAGCGGCCGGGTCGGGTATGTCGGGCTTCTTAAACTCCTTCACCTCCAGCTCTTGGGCGAGGGCCGCTGCCGGCAGCATCAGGCAAGCCAGCAGCAGCAGTAGCAGTCGTGTCTTCATCTGAGTCGGAAAGAGCCAAGGGTGAAACGCTTAGTGGCCCAGACGGGCTGCCATGTGCGCACCTGAATCTTCGGGTGCTCCTCGTCGGTGAAGTCCCAGACGAGGAAGACGATGCCCTCGTCCTCATAGCCCTTGGTCTTCCACTGCTGGCGCAGGGTCACGCCGTAGTAGTTGGGCTTGGCGCCGTGGCGCACGATGCTGTAGTCGCTAAAGGTGACGTTGACGAAGCCACCTTTCTTGTGGCGCTGGTTGTTGAAGCACTCGCGCAGCTTCTGCAGATACTGCTCCTTGGTGTGGGAGGTGTAGGTCACGGTGCGTCCGTCGGGCATCTGCTCGCCCACCTCGGGATTAGGTGCGGCGATGGTGGCCTTCTGGCGCTGGCGCACGGTACCGGTGATAATGAGTGCGTCGTCGCTGAAGATGTCTTCCATGAACTTCAGGTCCATCTTGCAGTAGGCGTTGGCAAAGTCTTCGCAGAACTTCACGATCTGCAGCCGGCGGTCCATGTCGTCGAGTTCCTCGCCGGCCCGCATGAGCTCTTGGTATTGCAGCTTGCTCATGGCGATGTTGACGTTGCTGATGCGTCCCTGCGCATCGAAGTCGATGACAAACTCCTGCGTGAGGTCGTCCGCGTAGCTGTCGTCTATCTTGATCATGTCCATGTAGATGTTGCGCACCTGATAGCCCACGACACGCGCTCCCTGCTTGCGCTGCAGGCAGGTCTCGTAGATGTCGTCGTCCTGTGTGCGGAAGTGCACGGCGTTCCATAGTGCGCTGACGGTCATGGCTGCGGTCTCAGCGCTCTCAAACTGCACGCCGGCGAAGTTGATCTCGTCGCTGCCGGCGGTACAGGCGCGGTTGATGGCGGTGAGCATGCGTGCCGCCTGTTGCTCCATCTTGGCCTTGATGGGTCCGCTCACGCCGTCGGAGAACTCGAAGGTCACCTCGTCCTGGGCAGCGACGGTGCCGGCGGGCAGCAGCGTAGCGAGGAGGAGCAGAAAAGTGGAAAGGATGGGTTTCATTGATGATGGATTGTTGTGTGTGTTGTTTGTTTCGTAGTCAGAGTGTAAACCAGATGGCGCCCGCGCCGGAGTAGTTGCTCAGTGCGTCGTAGTCGCCGGTGCGGAAGTTGGTGCGTCGCTCCTGCTGTGCGGGACCAAGCAGGGTCTGCACGCTGCCCCCGGCATCGAGTATCACCCAGAAGGCGTCGGCGGGCTTGCGGCAGGTGTCGGGTGCACCGAAGCGCTTCACCTTCCGCTGTGTGCGCAGCTGTCCCAGCTTGGCCATGACGGCGTCGCCATTGGGACAGGCCAGCAGCTCGTCGACGATGGCTTGCTGCCAGGGGACTGTCTGCTGAGCCGGCTGAGGTTGCTGGGCCGGCTGAAGTTGCTGGGCTGGCTGAAGTTGCTGTGCAGACTGGGGTTGCTGTGCAGACTGGGGTTGCTGTGCCGGCTGGGGTTGCTGTGCCGACTGGGGTTGCTGGGCCGACTGCTGCTGCACGGCCTTCTTTGTCTTGGGGGCATTGGCCGGCTGCACGAGTATCTGTGTGTTTTGTGCGGCCATGATGTCGCTCTTCTTCACGTAGAGGAAGACGCGCACCATCTCACCGCGGTTCATCTGCAGCTTCTCGGCCTTGGAGGCCACGTCTTTCACGATGACGCTGGGCGCCTTCTTCAGTTCCTTCTGTCCGGCCACATACTCCTCTATCTGCTTGGCGAGGAGCTCCTGGGCCAGGGCATAGGCACTCTCGGGCGTGTCCATGGTAGCCTCGGCAGTGATGTAGTCGTCGCTGCGCTTCACGTCGTTGATCTGTTTCGACAGGCTCTGTGCTCCGGCGCCCATGGTTGCGAGCAGCAGGAGCATGGTGGTAATCAGGTGTCTTGCTCTCATTGTTTGGTTTCTTCAAAAAGGTTTCTTATTCTGGAGGCGGTGACGTAGGCGTTGAGCCGTGCCTCTATCACGCCCTTGCGGTGGGCAATGAGGCTGAGAGGCACCTTCAGCCGCATCACATGGTTGAAGCCCTTGTCTGGGCAGTGCATGACGAGCTCACACTCGGCCTCCTTCCCGCTCATGGCTATCAGGCCGAAGTAAGGCTTGCACCCCTCCTGACGGCAGAAGGCGAGCCACGCGGCCGGAGTGGTCAGCAGGGTGTCGGTCTTGAAGCCGTACTTGCGCAGCCTGACCGACAGCGTGTAGTCGCCGTCGATGATGCCGGTAAGCAGCAGGTTGGCCAGGCTCTCCACAGGCAGCTGGGGTCTGAAGATGGGGCGCAGCTGTCCGCCGTCGTCTTTCTCGTAGTAGCTGTCGGCAGTGAGTGCTCCGACGAGATAGTGTCCGCCCTCGAGGGTATAGTAGTTGTCGTTCCACGCCTTTCGCAGCTGCTGCGGGTCGGGCATGGCAAATGGTACTGTCGCGGAGAGCAACCGGGTGCCGTGCATGGTCAGCTCCTGCGGGAGACGCCGCTCTCGCTCGTCCATGTCGACGCCCATGAGCAAGTTGTAGTCTATGGGGAAGCTGATGCGGCAGAGCGCCTCGCCACGCCGCAGGAAACTCATGGTGTAGCCCCGTCCCTCGGTGGTGACGACGTGTATGCTCACGGTCGTGTCGGCACAGAGTCCGACCACCTTCTGCAGCGTGGCCGCCGACAGCCGTGGCTCGATGACTGCCGGCGTGACGATGACGCCGTCGATGGCCAGCTGCTCCTCACAGCTCCTGTCGGGATGCAGCGGCAGGGCCAGCTCCAGGAGATAGCGCTCGAGGAAGCGGCACACGGTGGTGCCGAAGGCCTGTCGCTGTGCTTCGGAGAAGAGGCTGATGCCTATGTGGCTTACACGGTCGTGCTCGGTCTCTACGGCGAGTGCACAGGTCTTGAAGACGGGGGCAGCCACGGTGTCAATGCTCGCAGCCATGCCCAGTTTCCCGGCGATGGCCGCGAGCCGGTCGGTGCGATAGTCGGTGGCCTGGCAGGGCTGCTGCATGGCTCCGGCCAGCAGCGCCCCCGCCACCACGGTCTTGAAGGCTTGGCACACAGTCATTCCTCGATACGCTTAGTGGTCTGTACGGTGTGTCCCCCTACCCTATGATAATCCATCTCTGGGAGCCGTCGGCACGCTTGAGCTGTCCCTGCACGAAGCGGCCGTTCTCCATCTTCACGCTGTTCAGCACATCGCCGGGCCCCACCTCTACGGTCTGTCCGTTGGCCTTCTTCAGGTCGATGATGTAGCTGCGGCTCACGCGTATGGTGCCTCCCACGCCGTGTGGCCTGCCCCCCTTGAGGGGTCCCTCGTAGGTGCCGAAGCCCACGCTGGCCTTGCCGTAGTTGGCCGAGCCGGTGGCCGAACCACCCCCGACGGGTTTCTCGGCATTCTTCCAAGCCTCGTTGATGGCCACCTCCATGGTGTCGATGAGTGCCATGTTCTCATACTGCAGGTTGTCGCATGCCGTGCGCAGACTGGTGATCTGTGCGGCGATGACGCTCTTGGCGTCGTTGCGCAGCTTCTTAGCCTTCTCGCCGAGCAGTTTCTCGTTGGCAGCGATGATGGAGTCGCCCTTCTTTTTGGCCATTTCCACGAGTGCGGCCTGCTGCCGCTCGAGCGTCTGTCGCTCGGCCTCCTCCTTCTCCTTGCCCTCGAGCTTGCTCTGTGCATCGGCGGCAGCATCCTGTGCCTTGGCGGCCTGACTGCGCAGGTCGGCCTTCTCCTGCTCACTCTGCTGGTGGGCGTCGTAGAGGGCATAGCCGCCATAGCCTAAGGCACCGAGGCCGAGCACAACGGCAGCAATGGTGCCTATGAGCTTGCCATTGAACTTCTTTCCGCCGCCGTTGCCGGTCTTCTCGGGTTCTTCCACATAGGGCTTGAGCTCCTCGCCGCACTCCTGGCAGACGAAGGGGGCATCGTCGTCGGTGATGATCTGTACTTTGTCGCCGTTGGCCAGCGAGCATACGCCTTTATTCTGGCATATTCCTTTTCTTTCCATGATAGTATGTTGTTGTCTGTTTTTGCTTATATATATATAATAATGTGTAGTCCTTCACGTCGTCTCTCCCGCTTACATCATGGGTGGTGGCGGCGGCGGGGTGCCCGTGAGGAAGATGGTGGCGAGCTCGGCCACGTTGCCGGCGAGGTCCCAGTTGGCCATGCCTTCCTTCCAGACATAGGACTGCTGGGTGAGCTGCCCTGTGGCCCTGAGTTGCTGCAGCTGTGGCAGTGCGAAGGGTCCGGTCTGCTGCCTGTTGGCGTCGAGCACGTAGTACTGCGAGAGTGGCGGTGGCGGTGGCGGCATACCGGGGCCTGCACCGAGTGTCTGCTGCTGTGCGGCCTGCTGCACGGACTGCTGCTGGGCGGCAGCCGGCTGCACGGGCTGCTGGGCTACGGGCTGCTGGGCGGCAGCCGACTGTAGCGTGGCGCGTATCTTCTCTATCTCGGGCAGCTCACTGTTGGTGGGCTTGTAGAGCGAGGGCAACTTGCCCAGCTTGATGCACTCCTCGCGCCCCATGGGTATGAAGCCGTCGTAGTCCTCGAGCTGTGTCTCGAAGCGGGCCACCTTGCCCTGCTTAGAGGCGATGAGGCGGTCGTAGCTCTGTCGCAGTTTGTAGACCACGTCGAGATAGCGCGGCGTGAGGTTGGTCTCGAGGTTGATGACCACAATCTCGTTGCTCTTGCCGCCCTTCGACACCTGTATGTCGCCCTCGCCGGTGAAGCTGCGTATGAGTCGCTCCACCTTCTCGAGGAAGACGGGGTTCTGGTCGTAGTCGGGCAGTATGACAAACATGCTCGACGTGATCTTCGGGCCCATGTTCACCTCCACGCTGCGGTGTGTGTTGGTGATGGCAGCATGTCGCACCAGTCGGTTGAGCTTCTCCTTGAGTCCGTCGTCGTTGCCGCTGAACTCCTTCTCGAGCTTCTCTATGATGTTGACGCCGATGAGCTTCTCGTAGTTGGGTATGTAGTCTCGCCCGATGCCCTTGGCAAAGAAGTTGTTGGCCTGCCGCTGTCCTTCCTCCTCGACCATGGCGATGATATTGCCGGCCTTGAGCTTGTCGGCCACCTCGCGGAAGTTGCGCTTCTCGGGGTTGAGCATGCCGGTGAGTGCAGCCGTCATCAGGCTGATGCGCTCGGCATTGTCGGCCTCGTTGGTGATGGTGGCCATGACGGTGCCCTGCACCTTCTGCGGGTCGTAGTTCTTGATGACGACGCCCTCGAGACTCTGCTTGTCCTCGCTCTCGGCTATGCAGCGGCTGTTGATGTTGCCCAGCAGGCGCTCCTGAGCCTGCTGAAACTGCGAGAGCGTGGAGTCGATGTCGCCCTTGGTCACCTGCAGTGTGCGCAGCAGGTCGTCGATGAGCAGCTTGGCAAACTCATAGCTGGTGCGCCATGCCATGAAGATGTATTTCTCCTTGAGCGCCGCGGTGTATTTGGCCGCGATGTCGTCCTTGGAGTTGTTGAGTCCCATGCTGGAGAGCCCCTTGGTCAGTGTGCCCATGCTCTGCCATCGCTTGTTGAGCTCTTCGAGTGCGGCGTCGCGCCGTTTGATCTCTCCCTCGGCATTGGCTCCCATCTGTGTGAGCTGTGTCTTCTCCTGGTCGAAGAAGTCGATGAGAGTCTTGACGATGCCCGACAGCTGGTCGAGCGACTTGTCGCCGCTCTCCCACATCTGCAGCAGGTCGTCGTTGATGCGCTCGGTGATCTTGGCCACGATGGCCTCGCGCCCGTAGCGTGCCTTCTTGTCGTAGAAGCGCTCCACGCCGTTGGCACCGGCCTCGGCTATGGGTCGGAAGTCCTTGTCGTAGAAGCGCTTGGTGAGGTTGCGCAGGGCGATGAGCTTGTCGGCGTGCTTCAGCTGGTCATCGTCCATCACCTTCTTGCGGAAGTTGTCCACAACGCTGAACTCCTCGTTGATGGGCCTCCAGCCCTCCTTCTGGTGGTCGGGCAGGATGGGCAGCGAGAGGCATAGGTGGGCACGGGTGATGCACCACTTCTTCTGCTGGTCGGGCTTGGTGATGAAGGCATAGTCGTCGCCCAGGGTGGGCTCGGCCACATAGCCCGTCTCGCGCGAGAGGTTGTTATACATCATCTTGAGCACGGCCTGGTTGGCAAAGCTGTAGCCGAAATACTCCTTTATCTCCTGCTCGGGTATGGCCAGGCGCTTGATGCCGAAGCCGTTGTACTTGAAGCAGTGGGGGGTGTCGTAGTCGGTGTACTTGGGGTTCTCCCCCTTCTCCACGTTGTTGAAGAAGTTGGCAGCGCTCTCTGTGCCGCCCTGCCCTATCTTCCTGTCGCTGAGAGCCACCCCCACGGTCTTCTGGAAGATAAACTCGGCGATGGTGGCGGGCATGACCTTGCCCACGTCGAAGTGCACGTTGGCCTGATTGGTGTCGGTCACGAGATAGGCCGAGTAGAAGGGCAGCGTGAGCTGCAGCCGCTCCACGTCGTAGTCGCGCTCGCTCACGTTCCACGGACGGAACACGTCGAGGTCCATGGCGCTCAGCTCACTCAGAGCCACATAGCCGTTGGGCTGGTAGTTGTCGGTCGAGGCCCACTTGGGATTGGGGTGCTCCTCGGGCAGCAGCAGGTAGAGTATGATCTTGTTGTTCAGATGGTTGGGATACTCCCGTCGCAGCTGTGCCACGACGTCGACGACACTACCCGAGCCCGTGCCACCGGCCAGACCGGCTATGACGTGGAAGGTGACACTCTGTCCGGCGGGGTTCTGGCTCAGGACCTGGTGCTTCACGCCCACCATCTTGTTGAAGTCGGGCGAACCATTGGCAAAGAGCAGGCGTCCCAGACGGCGCTTCTGTCCGGCAGCGCCCTCGCTTATCTTCGGATCGTTGATGATGTTGGTCCAGTCCTCGCGGTTGCCCAGCCATTTCTCCAGATAGGGGAACTGCTGGCAGTTGTCCACATAGTCGCGCAGGTTGGCCGCCGGTATGCGCACCACGCTGTCGGCGTCGAGGGCTATGCTCTTGCCCATGATGCTCCACTGTGCAGGGTCGCGCATCTCCAGGTCCTGCTTGCTGGAGTCCATGTAGAGATAGTCTATCCACATGTCCTTGGGCTTCACCTCGCCGTCGAACTTCTCAAACATCAGCTTGCGAAAGGCTGCCAGCACGCGGCCGCCCGTTCCGCCAAGACCAATAAGGATGTGATTGTCCATAAGTTGTGTTCTGTTTTTTTTGATGATTATAGTGATGATTCTTCAGTCGTCGTAGCTGTAGGCATTGATGTCGAAGCCATAGTCGGTGGTGAGTGCCGTGGCGTCGTCGCCATAGTAGCCGGCAGTGGCCTTTTTCCGCGCTGTGAGAGCCAACACGGCAGTGCCCACGGCGATGAAGGTCAGTCCCCAGCCGAGGCGCCGCCAGCGGTAGCTGCTCAGCGCAGCATGTGCGTCGCCGGCCATGTCGGGGGGCAGCTCGGGCAGGCGCACATCGGCCACCTGCTCGCTCACCTCACTGGCCCGGGCTATCTGCTCCTCGGCATCACTGAGGGTGCTCTCCACGCGAAGTGCCCCGAAGAAGAGCACGGCCTGCACAGCAACACCTGCCAGCAACATGCCGCCCATGACCAAGCCGACGGGCTGCACGCTGGCACCAGGTCGCAGTGCTTTGGCCAGCAGCACGGACAGTACGCCACACACCAAGGCGGTGAGTAGTCCAAGGAGTAAACTACTGAGCGAGTATTCTATCAGATAACGCAGTAACCACATAGAGTCGTCTTCCTGTGCCGACGGGGCACACAGCGCCCTCACGGCTTCATTTTTTTTGCCTGCCAGCCACCCCCGTGCGCAGTGCGATGATGTCTTAGGTCAGTTGTCAAAGAGGATATTTTTCCGGTACATATAGACAAAAAAGTGTGGGTCGCTGTACCAGTCGCTCCTCCTCACTCATCCAGGCGTCTCTCATTGCCCACTCAGTCAAGTTGGAACAACGCAGAAGCCCACACGAGAATATGCTTAACGCGCCATGGCCTGTCATCACGACGTGCCGTCTTAAAACAGCACGTGGCGACACAGACAGACGCCTGTCTCACATATCCCGAGGGCATCTACCGTTGCCTTGCTTCCGACTGAGTGTTTAAGTTTGCGAGACTTAGATGAGCCGAAGAACAAAGCGCCTATGTAGACACCTTTTCTTATATATGCAGTCCCCACCCCTTCCGCTTCTGCACAGGTCTGACCGGCTAAGGCTTCAAGAGTAAAGAACGGTGCAAAGGTAAGAAATAATTGTCATACTGCAAAACTTTTCTTGCAAAAATGCTTGCAATGCAGTTTCCCTCCCCCACACAGCTGTAGGAATCCTGATTGTGAAGACATGAAGGGCACAACAAAACTAAAGAGGACTTCGTGTGGCCTCAAGGCTATATGAATACCATGTTGTACGGCTGACGGGTATGAGTCTATAGTAACACGGAAAATTGTATGCTTATTGTAATAAACAGGCTTTGCTCCTGTCATAAATGTGTGATAAGCAAAGGAGACAAAAAGATGCAGAGAAGCACCGCCTTTGTCTGTGTGTCCGACATATCAGACGGATATACGGACATCAACAACACACCGCACACCCGGCGGGTGAAGACGGTGTTCCTGGCCATGCGCCACACCATCGATGACATGAACGCTCGGGAGCGCTGCATGGAAACCATGCGCGAACTATTCCGGCAGTTCATGTCTGTGCTGATCCTGGAACAGACAAAGCTTCAGCAGCACTGTATCTATATCGACCCCCGAATCTCTTTCCAAGAGATTAACCGCTATTTCCTCTCCGGCTGTGCCTGTGCCTATTTCCAAATCGCTGTGGAAACCTACACCGATTTGCAGTTCAACGAGGACGAGTGGGAAGAGTAATCCCACACGTCCCATCAACACCGTTCTTTTCCTATGGCCACCGATAACAATACCCTCAGTCAGCATCCCGACGCACAAGCCGAACGCGAAAAATACGTGTCGGCTTTCAACGAGACCATGCTGCGCATCTGGCGAGAGCAGATGACCCTCCTCGGGGTCATCGACACTGGCCGACTGCTGGCGTCGCCGAAGTCACTGCCAGTCCGGTCCGACGGCCGCTTCATCGAGGTAGGCCTAAGTCAGGCTTTCCTCGAATACGGACTTTGGCAGGACTTCGGCACAGGAAAAGAAATACCCCGTGGAAACCACGGGGATATCGGGCGGGAGAAGGGAGGGAACCGCGATGTTGATAACATCGTGGGAGGGCACCAGCGTGTCGCTAAAAAGTGGTTCAGCCGGAAGTACTACGCTTCCGTCATGAATATCCGCGATTTCATGGCTGAATCCGTCGGCGAAGAGTTTGTCGGCATCGTCGCGCAGTCGCTCGATGACAACTACAGGCGGTATAACCACTGAGAAGGTATGCTCATCTTTGGAGGATTCGCATATCTTTTCTTATTCTCACGAATCTTATCAACGGCTCTATCTAATCGTTCTTTCCGTTCTTCTTCTTCCTTTTCAAAATCTGAGCAGAATTTAAGGAAACTGATGAGGATGACAATTCCTATTATGGGAATGACTATCTTACCATATTTGCTTTGGGACAAGGCGATAAATGCGATGACCAGCACAAGAACAAAAAACATTTCCATAGTCAGAAGGGCTTTACCAGATAATGTATTCCTTTTCCGTGCGCCTTGGCGTACTCAATTTCTCGCTTGGTACTCTCGCCGATGTAGCCATCTACGTTGATAACGTAGATTTCATCGGCCATGTCTATCTTGCTCAGGTGCATACGGTCGAGCATATCCTTGATGCCCGGCTTCCAGACTTCTTCGTCGCCTGAATGCCCAAAGAGACCAACGGAAACAACAATGTTCCCTTCCAGCGTTAAACGCTTCTGTGCTTCAAGAAACGCATCCTTGAAGCGGGTGCTACCGCACAATGTGATTACCTTAAACTCGTTGACCATCTTTCTCAAATTTTGTGCAAAGGTACAAAATTTCCTCCACATTTCCACATGATTGATGTCTTTTCTGAATGGCATTGGATGACTGCTTCTTGCGGTCGAAAACATTAGTTAGTTAGCGGCTCTTTCCCCGCTATTTAACGCAAAATCGACGAACTTAGTTAGTTCGTCGATTTTTGATGCTTTGTACACCCGCAGGGGCTCGAACCCTGGACACCCTGATTAAGAGTCAGGTGCTCTACCAACTGAGCTACGGGTGCATCGCTTTCGTTTTTGCGGGTGCAAAGGTATATATTTTTTCTGTCATATGCAAATTTTGAAACGTTTTTTTGCGATTAGACCTGCATATTTCATACATATTTCACACTATGCCCCCAAATAATAAGGCGGACAGGGTCATCAACGACTCCGTCCGCCTAGGCTAAATAGAAATCAAGATGAATAATTTCCTACATCTGTCCTTTACTGCATCAGTCCACGGTTATGAAGCGTGGCATTGAGCAAGATGAGGTACTTACGGTACTGCTCTTTGCCGAGCACGTAGCGCATATAGCGCATGTCCTTTTTCACTGCTTTCTCTACGAGGGCTTTGCGTTCGCTGGGCTCAGCGTGTGCAGCAAGCATCATCTCATTGCAGAAGTTGTGGTGTATGTCTTCCACTGCTTCCATCTGTTCTAGTGTCATGTCGAGTGTCACGGCCAGCTTGCGCATGTTGACTGTCATGTCGTAGGCTTCAGTGGCCTGTGCGTTGTTGGCGTTCTCGTTCTCAGCGTATGACATGGTCATGCTGAGCATGGCTACTACCATCAAAACAATCTTTTTCATTTCTTTTGTTCCTTTCTTTTCTTTACTCGGGGCTGTGTCTTTTTGTTATCCTGTGTAGTTGCGCCCCTACTTTTGTTAATGTTGTTATCCTTAGTCGCAAGGCTTTTTGTTTCCTTTTGACGGTGCAAAGTTACGACGTTTTTGGGTAACATGCCATACTTTTTTCCTATTGTGTGCGCAAACGGGGGCTTTTGTTGACTAAGGTCAAAGAAAAAGACGTTTACAGAAAATTTGATGAATTTGTCTTAAACAGCTCTTTATTTCGAATATATTCCGTATCTTTGCATTCTGAAAACTATCATCAACGATTATTATGGATAAAGTAGCAAACAAGTACATTGCCGTGAGCTATCAGCTATACACGGTAGAGGATGAGAAAAAGAGCCTTGTGGAGCAGACTCAGCAGGGCCGTCCCTTTCAGTTCATCAGTGGCTTCGGCGTATCGCTGGATGCCTTTGAACGTCAGGTCGTGTTGCTTCAGCCCGGCGAGAAATTTGAGATAAAGCTCCTGCCTGGCGAAGCTTTCGGCGAGTACGACGAGGACGGCGTGCGCACGCTGGCCCGCGAGATGTTTGTCGTCGACGGCAAGTTCGACAGTGCCAACATCTACAATGGCGCCGTCATCACGCTGACGGATGAGGAGGAGCATCGTATTATGGCCCGTGTCACCGACGTGAGCGAGAGCGGCGTGACGGTCGACATCAATCATCCTCTGGCAGGCGAGACCCTGCTTTTCACCGGTGTGGTACTGGAGAACCGTGATGCCACGACGGCGGAGATAGAGCACATGCTGCAGCGACTGAGCTGTGAGTGCAGCGGCTGCGACGACTGCGGCGGCTGTGACGGCGACGACAACAAAGGCCAGGGCGGCTGCTGTGGCCATTGTCACGGGTGAGCTTATACATATCACGATCACGCAAACACTAACAGACAAAGAACAGTGAGCAATATATTCGGAAACATTTTCACGCTGACCAGCTTTGGCGAGAGCCATGGTGCCGGCATCGGCGGTGTGGTCGACGGGATGCCAGCCGGCATAGAGATAGATCTCGACTTCATACAGAGCGAGCTTGACCGTAGACGCCCCGGCCAGAGCAGCATCACCACGTCGCGTCGTGAGGCCGACAGGGTGGAACTGCTTAGCGGCGTATTCGAAGGGCGCTCGACAGGCTGCCCGATAGGTTTTCTGGTGCGCAACGAAAACCAGCACTCAGAAGACTACGACAACATGAGGCATCTGTTTCGTCCGTCGCACGCCGACTACACCTATTATAATAAATATGGTACGCGCGACCACCGCGGCGGTGGACGTTCGTCTGCCCGTGTCACCATCAGCCGCTGTGTAGGCGGTGCGCTGGCCAAGCTGGCGCTTCGGCAGATAGGCGTCAGCGTCAGGGCCTACACCTCTCAGGTGGGTCCTATTGTCCTGGAAGGCGACTACCGCAATTACGACCTGTCTTTAGCGGAGCAAAATGCCGTCAGATGTCCTGACGCAGAGAAGGCCCTGCAGATGATGAAGCTCATAGAGCAGGTGAAAAGCGAGGGCGACACCATAGGCGGTGTAATCACCTGCGTGGTGTCGGGGTGCCCTGCAGGCCTCGGCGCCCCCGAGTTTGACAAGCTGCACGCTGCACTAGGCGCAGCCATGCTGAGCATCAATGCGGTGAAGGGCTTTGAGTATGGCGAAGGCTTTGCCGGTGCGGCACAACGCGGCTCACAGCAGAACGACATTTTCCTGCCCCCCTGCAACGCCGACAATGCCCAACCGCGTACAGCCACCAACCACAGCGGTGGCATACAGGGTGGCATCTCCAATGGTCAGGACATCTACATGCGGATAGCCTTCAAGCCGGTGGCCACACTGCTGCAAGAGCAGCTTACCATAGACACGGCCCTTCAGCCAGCCACCTTCACAGCCCATGGTCGGCATGACCCTTGTGTGCTGCCAAGAGCCGTGCCTGTGGTAGAAGCCATGGCCGCCATGACCGTTTTAGACCACTATTTACTTGGAAAAACCATAAAAATAAGGCAATAAAGAATATTATTTGCAAAATAATTCCATTTTTTCTTTGCCGTTTGAATTTTTTTCTGTAACTTTGCAGCCGCTAAGAGGGCTTGTGATAAGTCCGATTAAGCTTTAGTTAAGTCTAGTTTAGTTTTTGTGTTGGTTGAGGGTGACGGATTCGTCACCCTCAAATTTTTTGCTACAAGGCAGAACAGACGACAGGAGAGCGTCTCTTTTTGTTAAAAAATGTTGCACAGTAAATATTTTCGCTTAAGACTTTGCTGAGTTCGGGAAATAATTTGTACCTTTGCACCCGCAAACAAGAAAAGCCTTGGTGCGTTAGTTCAGTAGGTTAGAATGCCTGCCTGTCACGCAGGAGGTCACGAGTTCGAATCTCGTACGCACCGCAAAACAAAACAACAGAAAGCTCGTCGATGGTTCGATGAGCTTTTCATTTTTAACACTTAGGCATATATGATGAAGAAAATGCTTACGGTCCTCGCCATGACGCTCTGCATGGGCGGAGGAGCTCTTGCACAGGGGGTGACATCGTCGCTCACTGCCTACCCCCACTTCAAGTCGGGCACCATACACCTGTCCAACGGGAAGACCATCAAGAACCCGCTTCTCAACGTGTTTCTGAAGAATGCCTGCCTGCTCTACCGAAGCGGGGCCAACACCATGGAGGCCAACATGGACAACATCAAGGGCGTGGACTTCGACGACCGCACCTATATCAAGATAGGAGACAAGCTGGCTCACCTGGTGGACAGTGTGAAGGGCAACCGGCTCTACTGCATCACGCTGATAGACCTGGCGGCCTACCAGCAAAGCCTGCGCAACGATGTGAACATCACCAACCTGGACATCAGCTCGCTCGACCTGAGTGGCGGCCAGCTGAGCTACACCACCGTAGACCTGGCACCTCAGGAGGGGCTGGAGCTGCCCGTGGTGTGTGAGTACTACTATCTGCTCGACGGCAAGATGGTGCGTGTGCACGAGCGCGATCTCTCGCGAGCCCTGTCAAAGGAGCGCCGGCGCCTGATGCGCACGATAATGACAACAAACGACTTCAGCTGGGTGAGCGAAGAACAGCTGATGAAACTGCTCAAAGCCATCACCGAATAAGCATCATGACAAAGAAGAACATCTGCATCGTGGTGGGTGCGCGCCCCAACTTTATGAAGGTAGCCCCGCTACTGCGGGCTGTGCGCAAAAGCGGCGAAGCCGACAGCCAGCTCGTCTATACCGGTCGTGCCGACGACCCCACGCTGGAGCCCACCCTGTTTGACGACCTGGAGATGCCGCTGCCCAACGCCTGTCTTGGCGTGGACAGCCAGCGTCTGAATGAGATTACGAGCCGGGTGATGGCCGAGTTCGACAGCTATCTCGACAGCCATCCGTGCGACGTGGTCATCGTCGTGGACGACCTGGCGTCGACGATGGCCGCCGCAATTGTCACCAAGAAGCGTGGCATCCGCCTGGCCCACTTGGTGGCAGGCACGCGCTCGTTTGACATCAGCATGCCCAAGGAGATCAACCGTCTGGTCATCGACGCCCTGAGCGACTACCTCTTCACGGCCGGCATGAAAAGCAACAGCGTGGCCACACGCGAACAGGGCGTGACGTCGCAGACCTATCTTGTAGGCAATATCCTGATGGACTCGCTGCGCTACAACCGCACACGGTTCCGCCAGCCATCCTTAGCGGGTCTTGACCTGACGACCCAGCCCTACCTTGTGCTCACGCTCAACCGCAAGGCGCTGCTTTCCGACACCGTCAGGCTGCGGCAACTGCTCGACGTGCTGGCAGCATGCGGCCTGCCCGTAGTGGCACCTGTCAGGGGCGAGGCCGGCACCTTCATGCACAAGCACTACGCCACAAGACCAAGCATGCACATCGTGGATCCGCTGTCGTATCTGGAGTTCGGGTGGCTCACGATGCACGCCAAGGGCATCGTGACCGACTCGGGCAACGTGGCAGAAGAAGCAACGTTCAACGGGGTGCCCTGCATCACACTGAACAGCTATACCGAGCATCAGGAGACCGTCAGCCAGGGCACCAACGTGCTGATAGGCGGCGACGCCGAAAAGCTGCGTGCCGCACTCGGCACCCTGCTGGCGGGCCAGTGGAAAAGCGGAGCACTGCCTGACCGGTGGGACGGTCGCACCTCTGAACGCATCGTACAGATACTGTTGAACACATGAAGAAAGAACGACTGAAGAACCACTACCTGCAGGGCCTGGGCCTGCTCGTCATCGTGCTGGCTCTGGTGCGTTGCATCTTTCCCTCAGTGGCTGAGGTCGACACACCCGCGGCCGGAAGAGACGCAGAAGAGCCTGTGGCGACTGCGATGCAGGAGATGCAAACGGACACTGTAGTGGAAGAGTTTAGCGATCGCCCCATTCCCCCGCCTGAAGCACTGCCCTACACAGCGCCGGGCAGCCGGGCCATGCACAGTGCCACGCGCACCATGCGCCACCTCGGCACAGGCGAGCGACGCCATCGCATCTACTCGGTGAGCGACTATCAGACCGTCTTCCCCGACACCAATGCCCTGCAGCTTTCTGCTGCCTGCCACTGGGGCGTCACGCCAGTGCGCAACCGTGCCGACGCCGAAGAGCGCCGCACACAGCTGGTCTACATCGGGGCGTCGCCCTACTACAGCGTGGACCGTCTGACACGCAGCATACCCTATCTGGTGCCACGGGCCGCGGTGCTGCTCGACGACATAGGACGTGCCTTTTTCGACAGCCTGCACGTGAAGGGCATGGCGCTGCACCGCTTCATCGTGACGAGCGTGCTGCGGTCGGGAGAAGACGTGGAGAAGCTCCGCCGGACAAACAAAAACGCCACGGAGCTGTCGTGCCACCTCTACGGCACCACGTTCGACATCAGCTACACACGATTCCAAGTGGTGGAAGACCCGCAGGGTCCGCCACGACGTGTGTCGCCCAACGACTCGCTGAAGTGGGTGCTCTCAGAGGTGCTGCGCGACATGAGGGAGGGCGAGCGTTGCTTCATCAAGCATGAAGTGAAGCAACCGTGCTTCCACATCACGGTGAGATGAGGGATGAGAAACATATGTGGCTGAATGCAAATATGACCGAACGAGACATCGGGTGAGGGCTCCCTTTGTCACGGTTTACCCCCTAAACGACCCTCGTCTACCCCCTAGCGGGGCGTCGGCTAGGGGGTAGACTGTGCGCGTCTAGGGGGTAGACGGGGGTCGTTTAGGGGGTAAATTGAAAAGGTAGGAAACTTTAGCGACTTATCTTTCCCCAGAAGAACAGAGCCAATTTAGGCGATTTACTCGTTAGCTTAATGAAGTGAACGCATATTATGAGGACTATAAGTGATAATAGTGGCGCAACTAAAAAATTAAAGATATAAAAATTTACGCCATCCAATAATATGTACTCAGCCATGAGCGTTTCTAATAGTATATTTTGCAGTATATACACACCTAAAGTATATTGTCCCCAATTGCAGCACAGGGATATAAACTTATTTGTTTTTCCTTGAGGTATCAAAGAACAAGCTATTCCTATAAATGCAAGACTTCCTACTATGCCGATTGCTAGCCTATATAGCTTTACAAACAGATCAAGGAAAGAATTATTACTTATTTCCAAATAGTCAATCATGATTGTCTTCAGAATGCCATCGTATCCCCAGAAGAACTGATCCCAAAAACACAGCATAATTAGAAACAATGCTGACAACCATAAATACCGATTGCATATCATACTGCAAAATTTCTTGTTGTCTCTAAGTTCCATCCCAACAACAAAACATGGATACATAGTATCCAATAGTACAAAATGTGGTATATACTGACTTATGATTATTGTTAATGCCATCCATAGATATTTGCTTAATCTTAAATGGCTTCCGCAATAGGCTAAAATATAGCAGAAGAAACAAGTCTTTAAGAACCAAAACGGGTATGGGCCAACGAATCCTTTCAATATAAAGACTATAGTTTCCTTAATATCGATTATCCATAAAGTCGGACTTTGGGTTGACAAATGATTTCTAATAAGAAAACAAATGAAACCTAAAATAACGCCCCAAATAAAAGTGGGCAATATGAGCTGAACAAACTTCTTTCTTACAAAATCCAATGGAGAATATGACATTGAAGACTGGGCAAAGTAGCCTGAAATCATCATAAATAATGGCATGTGGAACGAATATATGATCCTGTAGACGGGCTCATCATAGTGGTTTGTAGATAAAAAGTATTGTATAGAGTGCCCCCATAAGACTAGGAATATAGCATATAGCTTCAGGAAATCAAATGCTTTAATTCTAACTTTCGGTCCACTAGCAATAGACACCTTTCTTACGACATTGTTCATAATAGTAATAAAGCCTGCCAGCCCCCCCTAACAGAGCAAAATGAATCCCTAATCAGTATCAGTTGTCTTAAGCAAGATGCTTGTGGCGCCTATGGTGAAGAGTGTGCCATCGGTGATGGTGCGCCGCTCGCGGGGCTTCAGCTCCACGTTGTCGACAAAGGTGCCGGTGTTGCTGTTGCTGTCGCTGAGCGTGAAGCGCAGCCCGCCGTGCTTGTCGCGTGACACGCTGATGACGCAGTGCAGGAGGTCGACACTCGGATCGACCGTCTCGATGGGGGTATTGATGGGATTGCCCTTCTGATAGCGACCTATCTGATTGTCGCCCAAGCGCAAGGGCAGCACCTGCTTATAGTGAAAAACATTCTCTATGACAATGATGGCTCCGTAGGGCGCATCGTCGGCAGCATCCATCTGCAGGGCAGTCTTGTTCTCCTCCTTCTGTGTCTGCCGTAGCTTCGACACACCTATGCGTATGCCAAACTGCTTGCCACACTCCTGGCACTGAAACACCAGCGCCTGGCCTGCTGCATACTTCGTCTCGTCAAAGGTGATGAACTGGTCACACTTTGGGCATCTCACTCGTTTCATAATAACAAGGGGGGGGTGATGTCAACTACATCTTCATGACCCATGCTTCGGCAAAGTGGCGCGACTGTGTGCGCAATGTAGCGACGGCAGTGCGAGCCTGCTGCTCTGAGCTGTAGGAGCCATAGACCACGCGCACGCCCTTGGCATTCTGCATGTCCACCACACGTGCAGCGGCATGACCTTCTTTCTTCAGCTGCGCCACGAAGTCGGCCGCCAGCCGGCGTGTGGTCTGGCTGGCCAGCACGATGCAGTATGCCGGTGCACTGACTGTCTGCTCCTTTGTCGTCTGCAGGGGAGTGACGGGCTGTGCGGGCTGCTCGTCCTTGTCGGCACGGTCAGCGG
>CAJOHP010000010.1 GCA_905234355.1 uncultured Prevotella sp.
TACCTTTTTGCACGTTTTCAATACGCGATACGGCAATTTATGTTTTTTTTGCAGAAAACAGAGCGGGAAACGACAGAAAACGAGGAATTCGGACGGGTTTTATAACATAGTTTAACTTTGGATTTTTATGCAACTGTAATGCGGGTTAATTCCTCGTTTTCCCCCATCTTGCCTTTTATTTATGGACATTCTGCGTTAATCTTCGAAAATTGCTTCTCCGTTACAATCTTTTTTCGTAACTTTGCGGCCAATATCCCCATGGCATAACGATGGCAACAACCAGCCACCAAAAAAAAAAGATACAACATAACAACATCATACAGATATGGCAAATGCACTGACAAGAACGGACTTCAGCTTTGAAGGCCAAAAGAGCGTGTACCACGGCAAGGTGCGCGACGTGTATAACATTGGCGACGACCTGCTGGTCATGGTAGCCACCGACCGCATCTCGGCTTTCGACGTGGTGCTGCCCAAGGGCATCCCCTTCAAGGGACAGGTGCTCAACCAGATAGCCGCAAAATTCCTCGATGCCACGACCGACATCTGTCCCAACTGGAAGCTGGCCACGCCAGACCCCATGGTGACCGTGGGACTGCGCTGCGAGGGCTTCCGCGTAGAGATGATCATACGCTCCATCCTCACTGGGTCGGCCTGGCGTGAGTATAAGAACGGATGCCGTGAGCTCTGCGGCGTGCCACTGCCCGACGGCATGAAGGAGAACGAGCGCTTTCCCGAGCCTATCATCACACCTACGACAAAGGCCGACGAGGGCCACGACATGAACATCTCGCGCGAGGAGATCATAGCACAGGGCATCGTCTCGGCCGAGGACTACGCCGTGATGGAAGACTACACCCGCCGCATCTTTGCCCGCGGACAGGAGATTGCCGCCAAGCGCGGCCTGATACTCGTCGACACCAAGTACGAGTTTGGCAAGCGCGACGGCCAGGTCTATCTCATCGACGAGATACACACCCCCGACTCCTCACGCTACTTCTATGCCGACGGCTACGAGGAGAAGCTGGCCAAGGGCGAGCCCCAGCGGCAGCTCTCAAAGGAGTTTGTGCGTCAGTGGCTCATCGAGCACCACTTCATGAACGAGCCGGGACAGCAGGTGCCCGAGATGACCGACGACTACGTAGACAGCGTGTCGGAACGCTACATAGAGCTCTACGAGCACATCGTGGGAGAAAAGTTCGACCGTGCCGTCGAGACCGACGACATAGCAGCACGCATAGAGCACAACGTGAGCCAGTGGCTCAAGAACCGATGAGCTACCGGCAAGAGACCATCACCCCCTACCACGACGGCGACAAGGCCAGCCAGGTGGAGACGATGTTTGACCACATCGCCCCGTCCTACGACAAGCTGAACCACCGCCTGTCGTGGAACATAGACCGCGGGTGGCGCAGAAAAGCCATCGGCATGCTAGCACCATATCACCCCCAGGCCATGCTCGACATGGCCACTGGCACAGGCGACTTCGCCATACTCGCCGCACAGATGCTTAAGCCGCAAAGCCTCATCGGGGCCGACATCAGCGAGGGCATGATGGCCATAGGACGCGAAAAGGTGACCAGGGCCGGACTCGACGGCATCGTCAACTTCGCCAAGGAAGACTGTCTGCAGCTGTCGTTTGCCGACAACACGTTCGACGCCGTCACCGCTGCCTTCGGCATACGCAACTTCGCCGACCTGGACCGTGGACTCAGCGAGATGTGCCGCGTGCTGCGAAAAGGAGGACACCTGAGCATCGTGGAGCTCACCTCGCCAGTGGCCTGCCCCATGAAGCAGCTCTTCAGCATATACAGCCACACCGTGCTGCCCATCTACGGCCGACTCGTCTCGCGCGACAAGAGCGCATACAGCTATCTCACTAAGACCATCGAAGCTTTTCCGCAAGGAGAGCAGATGGTCGGCATACTCCAAAGCGCAGGATTCAGCCAGGCGTCGTTTCGACGACTCACCTTCGGCATCTGCACCATGTACTTCGCAACTAAATAATCAGCTAAACACCACCACTCAGACTATGGACAAATACGGACTCATCGGCTACCCGCTCGGGCACTCCTTCTCCATCGGCTACCACAACCAGCGCTTTGCCGACGAAGGCATCAATGCCAAGTACTTCAACTACGAGATTGCCTCTATCGACGAGCTGCCCAAGGTGCTCAACCTCAATCCGGAGCTGCGGGGACTCAACGTCACCATACCCTACAAGGAGAAGGTGATGCAGTTTCTCGACTACGTAAGCCCTGAGGCCAGGGCCATCGGAGCGGTCAACGTCATACGGGTGGAGCACCAAGGTAAGAAAACCGTGCTGAGGGGCTACAACAGCGACGTCATCGGATTCACACAGAGCATAGAGCCCATGCTCGAGCACCACCACAAGAAGGCACTCGTGCTCGGCACGGGCGGCGCATCGAAGGCCGTGAGCTACGGACTGCGCTCGCTCGGACTCGAGACCGTAAGCGTGAGCCGATATGAGCGACCGGGCACCATACAGTATGACAAAATCACACCCGACGTGGTAGAGGAATACAACGTCATCGTCAACTGCACCCCACTGGGCATGTATCCCAACACCGAGCAGTGCCCCCAACTGCCCTACGAGGCACTCACACCGAGAAACATACTCTACGACCTCATCTACAATCCCGACGAGACCCTCTTCATGCGCAAGGGCGCTAAATATGGCGCCAACGTGAAGAACGGACTGGAGATGCTACTGCTGCAGGCCTTTGCCTCGTGGGAGTTCTGGAACGGGCGGGAGTAGCACGACGAGACACGCCCTACCCCCCTTCACACCAAGCACACATTGTCTACACCTTATTATATATCACGCGCGCGTATATCATCTACATGACAACGACATTCTTCTATTTCCTTGCATTCATAGCCCTGCTCGTGGCCGGCGGATACAGCGTCACACGGCGGTGGGACGATGCTCCCCTCAAGGCGCTGACTAAGAAGACGGACGACATCAACCAGATCACCCGTAAGTACAACGAGGTGATCAGGGCCATGGAAGACTCCTTTGCCATGGAGGACACGGGCAACTGGTCGTCGGGCATCAGCACAGCCTACACCAAGAAGCAGTACTCCGATCGCTACGAAGCCCTCAGCCGCGAATATGCGTATGAGCGCAGACAGTGCCTGGAGGCATGGCAGAAGAGCCACCCGCTCTGGGCCAAGGCCCGCACCACGTGGGGATGGATATTCGTAGCAGGCCTGCTCGGCGCGGTGGTCAGCTGCGTAGGAGCCATGCCGGAGGATGAGACGAGTGCGACACCAGCCACTTCGAAGGCCGTGGCCGACAACGAGGTGACCTACTGGGATGCCGACAACATACCCATGCCACACCTGCAGGACGCACGGCAGTATGTGTCGAACCCCGACCATGTGCTGGCACAGGCTACCGTGGACAGCATGAACATCGTGCTGCAACAGCTCGACGCTCACTTGGGCATCGAGTCGGTGGTCATTGTGGTGGGACACATCGCCGGCGACGATCCCTTCCGCATGGCACAGGACGTGGGCAACAAGTATGGCGTGGGACGCGCTGACCGGGGCCTCGTCATCGTGTGCGGCTATGAGGACCACTCCATCAACATTTCGCCGGGACGCGCTCTCGAGGCCGACCTCACCGACGCGGAGTGCAACAGGCTGGAAGACGTCTACGTCGTCCCGTCCATGCGTGCCAACCAGCCAGACAGCGCCATGCTCTATCTGGTGAAGGCTGTCTATGCCGTGCTCGAGAAGAAAGAGCTGCCACAGATGGCAACACTCGCTGCACAGGACGACAAAGACGACGAGATGGCCATGCTCATCGGACTCTACTTCGCCTTCTTCATCGGCTGGTGCATCTTCTTCTCCCGGCTCAACCGCAAGTATCAGTGGATAGGACTCCTGGGAGCAGTGCCCCTGCTGCGCAACCCCTTCTACGTGCAAGAAGTGCACTTCAGCGGCGGTGGAGGCGGAGGCTTCGGCGGAGGCGGAGGTTTCAGCGGAGGCGGTGGCAGCTTCGGAGGAGGCAGCTTCGGAGGAGGCGGAGCCACGTCGAGATGGTAAGCCAACAAGCATAAAAATGTCAAACCTTTAATAAAACAGAACGATTATGAAACTGAGCAAAAGTCTTATCGCAATGATTGCAGCCGTCGTCATCATCGGCGGCTGGGCCATGAGTGCCTACAACGGCATGGTGGGTGTGGAGGAAGAAGCCACGACGGCACTGGCCAACGTGCAGTCGGCCTATCAGCGCCGTGCCGACCTCATCCCCAATCTGGTGGAGACAGTCAAGGGATATGCCTCGCACGAGAAAGAGACCCTCGAGGGCGTCATCAGCGCGCGCTCGAAGGCCACACAGATCACCCTCGACCCCACCAACCTCACCCCCGAGAAGCTGCAGGAGTATCAGAAGGCACAAGGCGAGCTGGGCTCGGCACTGGGCAAGCTCATCGCCATCCAGGAGAACTACCCCGACCTGAAAGCCAATGAGAACTTCCGCGACCTGCAGGTGCAACTCGAAGGCACGGAAAACCGCATCAACGAGGCACGCAACAAGTACAACACCGCCGTGCAGGCCTACAACGTGAAGATACGCCGCTTCCCCAACTCGCTGCTCTCCGGCATCTTCGGGTTCGACCGGATGCAGAAGTTTGAAGCCGAGGCAGGAGCACAGAGCGCCCCGCAAGTGAAGTTCTGACACACACACCTGGCAGTGTGAGCACCCCACCCCGTCGTGACACACTGCCACAAAACACAAGCACATGAGCAACAACCGATACATGCAGCGTGGCGTCTCGGCCGCTAAGGAAGACGTGCACGCTGCCATCAAAAACATAGACAAGGGCCTCTACCCACAGGCTTTCTGCAAGATTATCCCCGACATCCTCGGAGGCGACCCCGACTACTGCAACATCATGCACGCCGACGGTGCCGGCACCAAGTCGAGCCTGGCCTACATGTACTGGCGCGAGACCGGTGACCTGAGCGTGTGGAAAGGCATAGCACAAGATGCCGTCGTGATGAACACCGACGACCTGCTCTGTGTGGGTGCCGTCGAGGGCATACTCGTCTCGTCGACCATAGGCCGCAACAAGATGCTCGTGCCCGGCGAGGTCATCTCAGCCATCATAAGCGGCACCGACGAGCTGCTCAGCGAGCTGCGCGACATGGGCATTGGCATCTGGGCCACCGGTGGCGAGACAGCCGACGTGGGCGACCTCGTGCGCACCATCATCGTCGACTCTACCGTGACGTGCCGCATGCGACGAGCCGACGTCATCGACAATGCCCACATCCGCCCCGGCGACGTCATCGTGGGACTGTCCTCTACAGGGCAGGCCACCTACGAGCACTGCTACAACGGAGGCATGGGCAGCAACGGACTCACTTCTGCCCGGCATGATGTCTTTGCCAAATACCTGGCAGAGAAATATCCTGAGAGCTTCGACCACGCCGTGCCCGACGAGCTGGTCTACAGCGGACGCTACCGCCTGGACGAGACGCTCGACAGCCTCTCCCCCCTCACAGCCGGACTCACCATGGGGCAGCTGGTGCTCTCCCCTACCCGCACCTACGCTCCGGTCATCAAGCGGTTGCTCGACGAGATGAGGCCTGAGATACACGGCATGGTACACTGCACCGGAGGCGCACAGACCAAGGTGCTGCACTTCGTAGGACCAGACTGCAGGGTGGTCAAAGACAACATGTTCCCTGTGCCCCCACTCTTCCAGGCCATACACGACTGCTCTGGCACCGACTGGAGGGAGATGTACCAGGTGTTCAACATGGGACACCGCATGGAAATCTACGTGCGTCCCGAGATGGCCCAACAGGTCATCGACATCTCACGGAGCTTCCATATCGACGCCCAGGTGGTGGGACACATCGACGAGGGCCAGCGCTCACTCACCATACACAGCGAATATGGCACCTTTGAGTATTAAGACATTTAACCACTTTTAACTACAATTTATGCGCTGACATTTGGCGGTCTCAACTATTCTTCGTACCTTTGCACCGCAATTCAGCGCCTGGTCGGTTCATCTAACGGTTAGGATACAAGATTCTCAATCTTGGCATAAGGGTTCGATTCCCTTACCGACTACCAGACAGCAAGTAAGGAGCCCTGCAAATCACCGATTTGCAGGGCATCTTTTTTTGATTATGCCGCTCAATGATTGACAGGCACTTAGAAAGAGCAGTCTACTCAGCCTTCAGCCACACCTTGCGAGGACTGCGGCCAGGCTGCCGGATAATGACGAGCCCGCTGTGCGGACGGCTGATGCGCTGCCCCTTCAAGTTGTAGTAGGCCACACGATGGCTGTCACACTGCATCGCAAAGCTGTTGCGCGGGACGACGATGCCAGTCTTGGCACCGCTGATGAAGTCGGCTATAGCCTGCTCCAGCACACCCGACTGCGCCTTGATGTCGGCATCGGCATCTGCCGAGCGGTAGGTGAACATCTCTTCCGACGTACTGAGCACTTCCTGCAGAGCACTGCTGAGAGTCTCGTCGGCATCAGGATAGTCTGCCAGAGCCTGCCAGGCCTGGTCTATCTGCTGTGCCAGCACCTTGTAGGCGTTGTCGACCAGTGTCTCTGCGGTGGTGCGCAGACGCAGCCCTTTGTCGCTCACCACATACTGATGGAAGGCGGGCACAACGGTGGCCTCGGCATCAGGCACGAAGTAGAGCGAGCCGATATAGTCGCCCAGCACCATGAACGACGGCTCAGCGGGCACGGCCAGCGTAGAGGCACGCAGCAGCCCGTCGAAGAGACTCACGGTCGTGGTGTCTGCCACGCTGACGTCGCTACTCACTATGCGTGCAACGCCGCTGCGGCTGGTGAGATAGGTCACGGGTGTCATGGCCTCGATGTGTCGCACTGCCGCATGCCGCACGATGGTCGACGAAGCGGTGGTAGGCGTCTTCACCTGCATGCCGTAGGGCACGTCGGCAGCAAAGGGCACAAGGGCGCCCTGCCACTGTCCGGGCTGTGCCTCGTCGAGCACGAAGGTGGCACGTGCGGCATGGAAGGGCTGTATGGCCCTGAAGTCGCTGCCGGTGGTCACGACGAGGTCGCTGCACTCGCCCTGCGCCACCACATTGCGCCCACCGGCCAGCGGGTGTTCGGACTGGGTGGTGTAGAGCAGCGCATTGGGATTAGGCGTAGTGGGCACACGGTCGATGTCTACAAGGTGGTCGATGTTGTAGGCCAGTATCGAGGCGTCGTGACCGGGCCAGTTCTGGAAGATCTGCTCGTTCCAGTGGCCGGCGATGGTGGCCGTGCGCCCGCTGATGGTCAGCACCAGGTCGCGCTGTCGCGGACTGAAGTAGACGATGCTGTCGCTGGTCTCGAAGTGCAGCGGCCGCTGCTGTGAGGCCACTGCCACATTGTTCAGGTAGGCCCGGTAGAGTGCGCCGCTGTTCAGCTTTTCAAAAGCGAAATCGGCCTGCTGTGTCTGAGCCGCACCGAAGGTCATGTCACGCTCTATGATGCTCTTCACACGGGTCCACTCCCGGGTCTCGGGGTCGTAGCGGTCGAGGAAGCACTGGAATGTGGGCTGGCAATAGGTGCCCTCGTCGCCATTGGTGAGCTGGGCGGAGACGACGACCACACTGGTATCGTTGACAATCCGGAAGGGCATGCCGTCGACGGTATTCACCTCCAGTCCGGCGTTCACGCTGATGCTGCTCATGTGGAGGTCGGCCACGGTGGGTGTCACCTCCACACGGCAGGAGTCGAGCAGCTGCTTGTTTTTCCCGCAGAGGAAGAGATAGAGCGGCGTGCCCTGTGATGGTGTGACGGTGAAGGTGATGTCGGCCTGCTCGTCGGTAGCAATGACAGTCTTCAGGTCGGCACCGGTAGTCTGCGAGGGCAGGCGCGGCTGCGTGTTGGTATAGAGATAGACGCCGGAGTAGTCCAGCGTGCCGTTGTTGGTCACCCGCACGGTCACATCGCTCTTCGCCTTATGATAGATGGTGGCGGGCAGCAGCTCGCCGCTCAGGTTCTGCTGCTGCGGCGTGATGTCGTAGATGAGGTCCTGATAGCTGTTGAAGCCGTTCATGCCCGTTTCGCTGTCCACAGTGTACCAGCCGTCGCCCTGTCCGCCCCATCCGAAGTTGAAGTGGTAGAGCCCGGTGCTCTTCTGGTAGCCGTCGAGCACCACAGAGTGTCCGCCCTGCGTGGGGTGTGAGCCGGAGTAGAGCATGGGGCGTTTCGACTTGAGGTTGCTGTAGATGAGCTTCTCCCAGTTCTCCTGCGTGTAGGCCGCCTTATCGGCATGTTTGGAGTTCAGGTGGAACTGACCTTTCATAGCGTCGGCCATCTTGTAGTTATGGCCGCTGGTAGCCGTGCCGTCACCGTCGCCGTAGGTGAGCCATGCCGAGGTGCCGAGGGCATACATCAGCGTGGCTACGGCATTGTTTTGCGCTGCCGTGCCACTGCCGCTCAGTCGCATGAGGTCCCACGCTATGGGCGTGCCCTTGGGCAGTGACACGGTGATGGGGGTGCCATAGCCGTAGGTGGGTGTGTCATACTGCAGCTCAGAGGGGTTGTCGCGGTGGAAATAGTAGGTCACCTGCGAGCCAGCCGTGGCCACACAGCCTGTCATGCAGCGTCCCTTTCCCTCCTTGACGGGAGCCAGGTCGTTGTAAGGCGCACTCTGGTGCCAGTGGGTCTTCACCAGGGCGGGCACGTCCGCCCAGTCCTGCTTGAAGGCAGCCACGGCACGGCGCCCCGGTGCACGTCGCGATGCAGGATTCACCTGCCGTCGCTGCTGTACTGTGCGCAGCGTGGCGGCCCAGGTGTCGAGCATCTGCTCCAGCGGCTCCGGCATGCTGCCGCGACGGTAGTCGCCCTGCTCGGTGTAGCACAGGATAGGGGCGGTGGTGTCGTCGCCCGAGACGACGACGAAGCCTCTGCCGGCTCCGCGTGAGAAGACATAGAAGGGCTCTATCGTGTCGCCGTCGGGGCTATGGTCGTCTATGCCTACCAACTGCCGCGCCACCTGCCGCGCCTCGGCACGTGTGATGGGGACGGCATGGGCAGCAAGCGAAGCGGCCATCAGCAGGACAGAAAAGGTGTAATAGTGTTTTTTCATATCAGATGCCATTGTCGTGTTGTCTTTGCAAATGTAGGGACTCACTCCATGTATATGATGTCCGAGACATACATGGAGTAAGTCCCTACGTGTATGCAGTTTCAGTCTGTTGCGCAGAGGTCTTGAAGCCTACAGTCCGAGGCTCTTCTTGATGGCCTCTATCTTCTCTTCAGCGGCCTTTGTGCAGCGCTCGTAGCAGCCGGCGCACTTGAAGGTCGGGTCTTTCACCTCGGTGTAGAACTTGATCTTCGGCTCGGTGCCGCTGGGGCGTACGCTAATCTTCGTGCCGTCCTCGCAGAACCACTGCAGCACGTTCGACGTGGTGGGCATGTTGAGCTTCTCCACGCGTCCGTCGGCATAGCGGGCCTCGAGTGTCTGGTAGTCCTTCCAGAGGCATACCTTCGAGCCGCCCAGTTCCTGTGGCGGGTTCTGGCGGAAGTCGGTCATCATCTGCTTGATCTCATCGGCGCCGCTCTTGCCCGGCTTCACCACGTTGATGGTGATCTCCTTCGAGAAGCCGTACTCGGCGTAGATGTTCATCAGCAGGTCGTAGAGCGTCATGCCGTTGTCCTTTGCCCATGCGGCAATCTCGCAGATGAGGCAGATGCTGGCAGGTGAATCCTTGTCGCGCACCTTGTCGAACGGCAGGAATCCGAACGACTCCTCGCCGCCGCCGATGTACTTCTGCTTGCCCTCGCTGATGCGTATCTCGTTGGCAATCCACTTAAAGCCTGTGTAGCAGTCGCGCAGCTCGACGCCGTTCTTCTTGGCAATCTCTGCGATGACCTCTGTGGTGACGATGGTCTTCACGAGGAACTCGTTGCCCTTGAGCTGTCCGAGCTTCTTCTTGTTGGCGATGATGTACCAGCAGAACATCATGCAGGTCTGGTTGCCGTTGAGTATCTCCCATTCGCCCTTGGCGTTGCGGCAGACGATGGCCAGACGGTCGGCGTCAGGGTCGCTGGCTATGACGAGGTCGGCGTTCAGTCGTGTGCCGAGCTTCATGCCGAGCGTCATGGCTTCGGCATTCTCGGGATTGGGACTGACAACGGTGGGGAAGTTGCCGTCGATGACCATCTGCTCGGGCACCACGTGGATGTTCTGGAAGCCCCACGAGCGCAGGGCCTCGGGAATGATGACACGTCCGGTGCCGTGCATGGGCGAGTAGACGATGTTGAGGTCTTTGTGGCGCAGGATGACGTCCTGGTCGACCATGGCCTCCTTCACGGCCTGAAGGTAGTCCCAGTCCATCTCGCCGCCGATAATCTCGATGAGCTCTTTGTTGCCGCAGAACTTCACGTCCTCTATCTTCACCTTGTTCACTTCGTCTATGATACCCTTGTCGTGCGGGGCCAGCACCTGGGCGCCGTCCTCCCAATAGGCCTTGTAGCCGTTGTACTCCTTGGGGTTGTGCGACGCCGTCACATTGACACCTGCCTGACAGCCCAGCTGGCGTATGGCAAAGGATATCTCGGGCGTGGGGCGCAGGCTCTCGAAAAGATAGACCTTGATGCCGTTTGCCGAGAAGATGTCGGCCACGGTCTCGGCAAACATGCGGCCGTTGTTGCGGCAGTCGTGGCCCACGACCACGCTCAGGTCGCTGCGCCCGGGGAAAGCCTTCAGGATGTAGTTGGCAAAGCCCTGTGTGGCCATGCCCACAATGTACTTGTTCATGCGATTGGTGCCGGCACCCATGATGCCACGCAGACCGCCCGTGCCGAACTCCAGGTTCTGATAGAAGGCATCGATGAGGGCTGTCTTGTCCTCGCTGTCGAGCATTGACTGAACTTCTTTGCGGGTCTCCTCGTCAAAGGCCGGAGTGAGCCACTGCTTAGCCAGTGCCTCGCACTGAGCTATAAGCTGTACGTTGTTTTCCATTCTTGCGTTTTGGGTTTAAAGTTTTCAGTTTCGTTCGTCGTTTGTTCTACAAAGGTACGAATTATTGCTGAAACGCATGCTCCGCACGGTTGTTTTTTTGTTTTTTTAGCAGTTATAGCCTGTACCTACATGCGGCTGTTTGAAGAAAAATGTGTAATTTTGCACGCAAGAACAAAATAAAAAGCTTAACTACCATCATGCAATATTACAGCACAAACCATCAGGCGCCGCTTGTTTCCCTGCGCAAGGCCGTGGTGAAGGGCCTGGCCGAAGACCGCGGCCTCTACATGCCTGAGCACATAGACAAGCTGCCGAAGGCTTTCTTTGACAACATACAGGACATGACGTTTCAGGAGATAGCTTACACCGTGGCCGACGCCTTCTTCGGCGACGATGTCGACAGCGACGGCCTGCACGACCTGGTCTACGACACGCTGTGCTTCGACTGTCCCGTAGTACGCGTCACCGACAACATCTACTCTCTGGAGCTCTTCCATGGTCCCACGCTGGCGTTCAAGGATGTGGGCGCCCGCTTCATGGCTCGCCTGCTGCAGTACTTCGTGCGCAGCGAGAGCGACAGGCGGATGGTCAACGTGCTCGTGGCCACCAGCGGCGACACGGGCAGCGCCGTGGCCAACGGATTCCTCGGCGTAGAGGGCATACACGTCTACGTGCTCTACCCCAAGGGCAAGGTCAGCCCCATACAGGAGTGCCAGTTCACCACGCTGGGCCGCAACATCACCGCCATCGAGGTGGACGGTGTCTTCGACGACTGCCAGCGCCTGGTGAAGAGCGCTTTTATGGACGAGGAACTCAACAGCCACATGCGCCTCACATCGGCCAACAGTATCAACGTGGCGCGATTCCTGCCACAGGCCTTCTACTACTTCAATGCCTATGCGCGCATGAAAGCCCTCGGCCTGGCAGAGCAGCTCGTGGTGTGCGTGCCCAGCGGCAACTTCGGCAACATCTGTGCAGCCCTCTTCGGCCATGAGATGGGACTGCCCGTGAAGCGATTCATCGCGGCCAACAATGCCAACGACGTGTTCTACAACTACCTGCAGACCGGACGCTACGAGCCCCAGCCGTCGAAGCAGACACTGGCCAACGCCATGGACGTGGGCGACCCCTCCAACTTCGCCCGTATCTACGACCTCTACGGCCACAGCCACGAGCGCATCACACAACTCATCAGCGGGGCCACCTACACTGACGAGGCCATACGCCAGACTATGCAGCAGTGCCACGAGGCCACCGGCTATGTGCTCGACCCGCATGGTGCCTGCGGCTACCGCGCACTGAAGGAGCAGCTCCGGCAGGGTGAAGTGGGCGTGTTCTGCGAGACCGCTCATCCGGCGAAGTTCAAGGAGAAGGTCGACGAGATTCTGCACATCGACACGCCCATCCCCGACCGTCTGGCAGCCTTTATGAAAGGCGAGAAGCAGAGCGTGCCCATGACGGCCGACTTCGACCAGTTCAAGCAGTATCTAATGCAGAAATAGCGCCCTACCCCACTCTACTTCCCATTCACGCTGCGAGCGCAGAGTGTATCGACAAAAAGAATCACCTGCGCTCGCCCCCCCCCGCGCATGAAACGCACAGATTGAGCACGACAGAGCTGTCAGCCCTTTGGTGGCTTACTGCCTTAATGATTTGGCCTCTATCGTAAGCGATGCCGGACGCCACACCGATGCCCTACAGTTGCTTAGGCAGTCGGCAACTATGCGACATACGCTATTCGGAGAAAAAAGTGAAGAGGTGGCGAAGTGCTACTCCAATATGGCGCATGTGTTCCTACGCACTGACGGCTTAGACTCAGCACGCGTCTATGCCGAGAAAGCACTGCACATCCGTCTGGACACGACTGCCACTGACGACTGCGGCGCACTCGGTCAAAGCTATTATGACATGGCCAGAGTGGAACAATCCTCTAGTCACGCACAGAAGGCTCTAGAATACCTTCTGCAAGCCCTGCCACTCATCAGTGAATGCAAAGGCGAGTATAATGAATCCATGGCAGAGCTCTGCAATTCGCTGGCAGTAGCCTACGTAAAGGTCGACAGTGTGAGGGCAGCTTTCAGCTGGTATGAGAAAGCCCTGGAAATAGAAAAGAAGCTCTATGGTGAAGAAAGCGCACAAGTGGCCCTGCTGTATTCCAACCTTTCTGCAGCATATTACGATATGAAAGACTGTAGAACGGCCATAGAATATATTAACATGTCAATTGAAAAATATAAAAAGGTATATAGCGATATACAAAGACTTAACATCCCTTATCGGGGTGGGAAAGTTCAGTAACTTCAAATATGTTTTTTCAAAATGTCATCACAAACAGCTATAAAAGATACAGAGCTATCACGGCACAGGCCTCTGCATCGGCCAAAGCGTGATGATGGCGGGTCAGGTCGTAGCCACAGGCGGCAGCAACGGTGTGCAGCTGATGGTTGGGGAGTGAACGGCCAAACTGTCGGCGCGATGCGATGAGCGTGTCGTAGAAGCGATAGCAGGGATAGTCCATCTGATATACTCGGAAGGCCGCCTTCAGACAACCTTCGTCGAAACGGGCATTGTGGGCTACGAAGGGGATGGCAGCTATGCGATGCCGGATGTCGTCTGTATCCTGCTTATCAGAGAAGAACACTTCAGCTATCTTTTTCTCCAACTGCTGCCAGACCTTTGCAAAGACGGGGGCATCGTCGGTGTCATTCGGCGTGATGCCATGCACCCGCTGACAAAAGTAGCTGTAGTAGTTCGGCTCAGGCTGTATGAGGCTGTAGAACGTGTCGGCTGTCTGCCCGCTACGCACCATGACCGCCCCCACGGAGCAGACACTCGACGGCTGTTGGTTGGCTGTCTCAAAGTCTATGGCGATAAAGTCTCTTATCATGGCTTTCCTGAAATGCTGGCTGCACGATATCTTCTCTCCACAATCATCTGTCACTAGAAAGAAGGCTTCACTCCATGGGGAACAGCCCGAACAGTTTGGCATCGATCATGTCGGTCACCTGCTTGAGGTCTTCGGCACGCTCGCCGAACTTGCAGTGGTCGCCGTCGACGATGATGAGCTGCCCTTTGTAGTGGGCTATCCACTCCTCGTAGCGGGCCTCCAGCCCCTGCAGATAGTCCAGCCGCATGGTCTGCTCATAGTCGCGTCCGCGCTTCTGTATCTGTGCCACCAGGGTGGGAATGCTCGAGCGGATGTAAATCATCAGGTCGGGCAGCTGCACGAGCGACATCATCAGCTCGAACAGGTCGCTGTAGTTCTCGAAGTCGCGGTCGCTCATCATGCCCTGCCCGTGGAGGTTGGGGGCAAAGATGCAGGCATCCTCAAAGATGGTGCGGTCCTGTATGATGGTGTCGGACGACCGTGAAATCTCGACCACCTCCTTGAAGCGCTTGTTGAGAAAATATATCTGCAGATTAAACGACCACCGGGCCATGTCGTCGTAGAAGTCGGCCAGGTAGGGATTGTTGTCGACGGGTTCGTATCGTGGGGTCCACCCGTATCGGTGGGCCAGCAGCCGGGTGAGTGTGGTCTTGCCGCTGCCAATGTTGCCTGCTATTGCTATATGCATGGAATTGGTGTAGTGAGATGTTTTTATGGAGAATTAGTCACCGGGAAAGAGACCGAAGAGCGTGCGGTCTATGCGGTCGACGATCTGCCCGAAGTCGCGCTTGTTGCCGAGAAAGTCCAGACGGTCGACGTCGATGGTCATCACCCGCCCTTTATATTGGTGGGCAATGAAGTGCTCGTAGCGCAGGTTCAGGTTTTCCAGATACTCCAGCTGCATGGCCTGTTCATAGTCACGGCCCCGCTTCTGTATGTTGGCCACCAGATGGGGCACCGAGGCACGCAGGTAGATCATCAGGTCGGGCAGCTTGGCCACCTGCATCATCTGCTCGAAGAGTTCCATGTAGGTGTCGTAGTCGCGGTCGCTCAGATGGCCCATCGCCTTGTTGTTGGCCATGAAGACATAGACGCCCTCGAAGATGGATCGGTCTTGCAGCACGGTGTGGCCCGCCTTTGTGATGGCGAGCAAGTCGCGGAAGCGCTCTTTCAGGAAGTAAACCTCCAGATTGAACGACCATCGACGGATATCGCGATAGTAGTCTTCCAGATAGGGATTGTGGTCCACTTGCTCATAGCGCGCCTCCCAACCGTAGTGACGGGACAGGAGGCGGGTGAGGGTGGTCTTTCCACTGCCTATGTTGCCTGAGATTGCTATATACATGGCGGGCTGGTCCTATTCGTAGTCGTCGATGACGGCATTGACAAAATCCATCATGGGCTTGGCGGCCTTCATCATCTTCGTCAGCTCAGCGAGCCACGCGTCGCCCTCGAAGAAGGCGTCGCTCACTCGGTGCCAAGCACAGTAGTCCTTGAGCCGAAGGTATCTGACATGCTCATAATCACGCGGAAACCCCGCAGGACATGTCTTCAGCTTGGCCAGACCGAAGCCCTGCGGACTCTCCCACGTGGCATCGTCGGCAGCACCGTAATACCGGCGGAAGGCGGGAGACTCGACGCAGCGCAGCCACTCCTGCTCGTTGGCCATCATCTCGTTGCGGCACGAGGTGAGCACGTGCGTGGGCAGCCAGTAGTTGCCCACGGCCAGCAGACAGTGACC
Source organism: uncultured Prevotella sp. (assembly GCA_905234355.1). GTDB lineage: Bacteria > Bacteroidota > Bacteroidia > Bacteroidales > Bacteroidaceae > Prevotella. The sequence goes on from CAJOHP010000010.1 coordinate 15,618, forward strand.
AGGCTCCATGTGCAGATAGTATCCGCCCCGCAAGGCCTTCTTGCCGTGGGCATTGATATAGGCACCGAAATGATTCTTATACGGCGACTTGTCCTGGCTGAACCGTGTGTCGCGGTAGAAGCGATAGGTGCAGTCCTTCACCTGCTGACTCAGCACCGAGGGGTCGAAACGGCCGATGCACTCCAACGCCTGCCCCACCCCACGCTCCCACTCCTCACGGGCTGCATCATAAAGGGGCTTATGCGACTGAAACCAAGCGCGGTTGTTGTTGGCCTGCACGTCGGAGAGAAATTGTAGTATTCGATTGGCATCCATAATAGGTCTTCAGTGTAAACGCCGGCAAAGTTAATCATTTTCCGCGAGAACAAAGCGGTTTTCATCGTTTTTTTGCGGACATAATCACGTTTCGTGAGCCGAAGCCCACATTATTTTACGGCCCAACAGTAAAAAAAGCTTAACACTATTGGGAGATTGCCAGAAAATGAGTATCTTTGCAACATCGTTACAATCACAACAAATCATCATTTACAGACATGAAACTGAAAGACATACTGAATGGCCAGTTTAACGCCGCAGAATGGGAGGACAAAGGCTATGAGCTCCCCAAGTTCGACATCAAAGCCGTGCGCAAGAAGACTGCAGAACAGCCCACATGGGTGCACTTCGGCGGTGGCAACATCTTCCGTGCCTTCCCCGCTGCCATCCTCAACGACGCACTGAACACCGGCAAATACGACCGGGGCGTCATCGTGGCCGAGACCTTCGATTTCGAAGTTGTCGAGAAGGCATACGCTCCCTATGACAACCTGTCGCTCTACGTGGCCCTGTGCAGCGACGGCAGCATACAGAAGAAGGTCATTGCCAGTGTGACAGAGGCACTGAAGGCGGACTACCAGTTTAAGGACTGGCAGCGACTGAAGGACATCTTCCGCTGCCCCTCGCTGCAGATGGTCTCCTTTACCATCACTGAGAAAGGCTACACCTGGAACGAAGCCGACCTGCAGCGCGGCCTGAAGCCGCAGCTGGCCATGGGCAAGGTGGCACGGCTGCTGCTGGAGCGCTTCCTGGCTGGTGAGCTGCCAGTCACCGTGCAGTCGATGGACAACTGCTCCCACAACGGCGACCGCGTGAAGGCTGGCATCATGGCCTACGCCGAGCACTGGGCTGAAGAGCAGCTGGTGCCCCAGGCTTTCCTGGACTACCTGAAAGACGAGACGAAAGTGACCTTCCCCTGGTCGATGATAGACAAGATCACGCCACGCCCACACCAGAAAGTGAAGGAAATGCTCGAGGCCGACGGATTTGAAGACAACAACTATATTGAGACCGAGAAGCACACGTTTACCGCCCCGTTTGTCAATGCCGAGGAAGGGCAGTACCTGGTCATCGAGAACCATTACACCAACGGCCGGCCACCACTCGACCTGGGCGGTGCACTCTACACCACACGCGACACGGTGGACAAGGTAGAGACTATGAAGGTCACCACCTGCCTGAACCCCCTGCACACAGCCATGAGCATCTACGGATGTATGCTGGACTACACACTCATCTCGGCAGAGATGCAGGACAATGACCTGCGCGCCTTCATACAGAAGATTGGCTATATGGAAGCCATGCCCGTGGTCACCGACCCAGGCGTGCTCAACCCCTATGAGTTTATCGGGGCCGTCATCAACCGACGCTTGCCCAACCCCTTCATGCCTGACGCACCACAGCGCATCGCCATGGACACATCGCAGAAACTTCCCATACGCTTCGGCGAAACAATCAAAAAATACGTAGATCGCGGACTCGACATGAGCAACCTTGTGCTCATACCACTCACCCTCGCCGGCTATGCACGCTATCTGAAAGGACTGAAGGACGACCTCACCCCATTCAATCCCTCACCTGACCCCATGCTCGCAGAGCTGCAGGCCATCGTAGCACCTCTCGAAGTGGGAAAGAAAGGACAGGACTACACATGCCTGCACCAGCTTTTTTCGAGACAAGACATCTTCGGAGTCGACCTCTATGAGGCCGGACTGGGCGCGCAAATTGAAGGCATGACGCAGGAGCTCTTCGCCGGAAAAGGCGCCGTGAGAGCCACACTGCACAAATATGTCTCAGCAAGATAGTGTATCACATGCAGATGAAACGCACATACATAATACTGCTCCTCACCGTACTCCTACTGCCTACAGGCAGTGCACAGGCACAACGGCGCAAAACAGCACCACGCAGAAGCACGGCAAAAAAAGCAGCAGAGCAGCCCGCCATACCATCAAGACTGGCAGAAATGCTCTCGGCTACACAGCAGGTGATGTTTGTAGACAGCATGGTGGTCGATAGCGCCAACTTCCTACGTGCCATCGTCACCAACACAGAAGAAGGAAGCGTGCACACCTACAACAGCTTCTTCGCCTCGGCAGATCACCCCGAGGGCTTTGTCTACGTGAACGAGCTAAGGAACAAGTGCATCTTCTCTATGGCCGACACAAGCAAGCATACACGACTGTACACCAGCGACTTACTTGGCGATGAGTGGAGCAAACCTGAACCCCTGGAGGGACTCGACATCGAAGGACTCTACAACCACAACCATCCCTTCCTTCTGCCTGACGGCCAGACGCTCTATTTCTCGGCACAGAGCCCAGAAGCCGTAGGACAGCGCGACATCTACCGTACACGCTACGATGCCGAGAGCGGACGATTTCTGAAACCCGAAAACGTGGGACTGCCGTTCAACTCTGAAAAAAACGACTATATGTTTGTCGTGAACGAACAAGACTCCATCGGCTTCTTCGCCACCAATAGGAGGCAGCCGGCAGGCAAGGTGTGCGTCTACAGCTTTGTCACCACGGAGTCGAGACATATCTATGACGAAAACACTATCGGACAGCAACGGCTGCTCAGCCTGGCACGCATTGACCGAATAGCCGACACATGGGGAAAAAGCGGCGCACTGAAGCAAGCCAGAACGCGTCTGGCACAGTTGAGAAGCCAACGCGCCCAGCTGCACAGAGACGTGTCGCTACAGAAGGATTTTGAAATAATCATCGACGACAGGCGATGCTACACGCGCATGGGCGATTTCCACAATCCTGACAACATAGAACGGATGCGCGAGCTGCTCAGTATGCAGCAGCAAGCCAAAACCGCTGAGAAGACACTAAAGCAGGCAAGGGCACGCTATGAGGCTGCTACGCCGCAACAACGCGAAAACATGCGCAGCGAAATCATTCAGAGCGAACAGCAGCTCGAAGCGCTACACATGCAAATAAGGCAGACAGAAAAAGACATAAGAAATTTTGAAATAAACAACTAAACCTTTTTTTGCTATGAATCACAAGAGAGTCTTTCCTCCATCCGAACTGATCATCAATGCCGACGGCAGCTGCTTCCACCTGCACCTGAAACCAGAACAGCTGGCCGACCGCGTCATTCTCGTAGGCGACCCGGCACGAGTCGACACTGTGGCGGCACATTTCGACACACGAGAGTGTGAAGTGCAAAGCCGAGAGTTCCGTACCATCACTGGAACATACCAAGGCAAGCGCATCACCTGCCAGAGCCACGGCATCGGATGCGACAATATTGACATCGTCATGAACGAACTCGACACCCTGGCCAACATCGACTACGTCACACGAACGGAAAATGCCACGCACCGCACGCTCACATGCGTGAGGATAGGCACATGCGGCGGATTGCAGCCCTTCACGCCTACAGGCACGTTTGTCGCATCTGTCAAAAGCATCGGCTTCGACGGACTACTCAACTACTACGGCGGGCGCAATGATGTGTGCGACCTCAACATGGAGACGGCGTTCAAACAGCACATGAAGTGGGATCCAATCAAAGGTGCCCCCTACGTGGCAGTGGCTGACATTAATCTTATGCAGCAGATAGCACAAGACGATATGGTGCGTGGATACACCATCTCCTGTGGCGGATTCTATGGCCCGCAGGGACGGCAGATACGCTTACCACTGGCCGACCCGACACAGAATGACAAGGTGGAGACTTTTGAATATGAAGGGATGAAGGTGTGCAACTATGAAATGGAGTCGTCAGCACTCGCCGGTCTCGCTGCACTGCTCGGACACCGAGCCATGACATGCTGCATGGTCATAGCCAACCGCTACGCCCAGGAAATGAACACTGAGTATAAGAACAACATTGACTCCCTCATACAGAAAGTGCTTGACCGCATCTAAACATCGAACTGTATGTAGCGATTTTTTTGTTGTATCCCAAAATCACATAGCAAATGACATCCTTCGAAAGCGACTACAACAACGGCGCACATCCTTCTGTGCTGCAACAGCTTATAGTGACCAACAACGAGAGTAGCCAGTCCTACGGATTCGACCGATGGAGCGAGCAGGCACGACAGAAAATACGCACAGCCTGCCAATGCCCAAAGGCCGACATCTTCTTCCTCGTGGGCGGCACCCAGACCAATGCCACCGTCATCGACGGAGTACTTACCGGCTACGAAGGAGTAATCGCTGTAGACACCGGACATATCAACGTGCACGAGTCGGGAGCCATCGAGGCCAGCGGACACAAAATTATCACGCTGCCCTCACACAACGGGAAAATGACTGCCGACGACTTGCACGATTTCCACGACCGGTTCTATGCCGACCCCGTCTACGAGCACATGGTCATACCCGGCATCGTCTACATCACCTTTCCCACAGAGCTTGGAACCATCTATTCTGCCGAGGAGATTGCAGCCATCTACGAGCTATGCCAACAGTATGACGTGCCCCTGTTCATCGACGGCGCACGGCTGGGCTACGGCCTGGCCTCGCACGACTGTGACTTCGACCTGCCATGGCTGGCACAGCATTGCGACGTGTTCTACATCGGCGGCACGAAAATGGGAGCCTTGTGTGGAGAGGCCGTCGTGTTTCCACGCGACAATGCACCACGACACTTCTTCAATATCATCAAGCAACATGGAGCACTGCTGGCCAAAAGCCGGTTGGCGGGTGTGCAGTTTGATGCGCTGTTCACCGACGGACTATACTGGCAGATTTCTCAGCATGCCATAAAAATGGCCATGCGACTGCGACAGCTGTTTACCGAAGCAGGCATAACCATCAAAGACTCCCCCACAAATCAGCAGTTTGTCGTGCTTTCCGACCAACAGCAGAAAGCTCTCGCAACAAAAGTAAGCTTTGAGACATGGGAGCCCATAGACAAATGCCACTCCCTCTGCCGATTTGTCACCAGCTGGGCCACCACCGATGCAGACATGCAAGTATTAGCCGATGCTCTCCAGCAGCTATGAACCTTGAGCCTTCTTCCACCATCTGTGCTCCGGCAACAGCCCCCGGAGGGGCACTCGGCATCATACGCATCAGCGGCCCCGATGCCCTCTCCGCAGCTTGTTCTGTATGTAGTGGTATCACAGCAACCACACGTGCCAACACCATCCATTTTGCACGAGTCAAGGAAGGCGACGAAGTCATAGACGAGGTGATGGTCGCTGTCTTCAAAGCACCCCACAGCTATACAGGCGAAGACAGCGTGGAAATCTCATGCCACGGCTCACGCTATATATTAAACAAGGTACTGGAACTCCTAGTGCAGCATGGTTGTCGGATGGCTGGCCCTGGTGAATACACCCTGCGCGCCTACCTCAACGGCAAGATGGACCTCTCGCAGGCAGAGGCCGTGGCCGACCTAATCGCCTCTACCAATCGCGCCACCCACCATCTGGCTATGAGCCAGCTGCGAGGCGGCATCTCTACCGAGCTTGCGCGCCTGCGTGAACAGCTGCTGAAGTTGACCTCGCTGCTCGAGCTCGAGCTGGACTTCTCCGACCATGAAGACCTCGAATTTGCCGACCGCAAGGAACTGCTGCAGCTGGCCCAGCAGATTGACAGCCACATCAGCCGACTGACCAAATCTTTCCAGCAGGGCAACGCGCTCAAGCAAGGCATTCCTGTTGCTATCATCGGGGCGCCAAACGTCGGCAAGAGTACACTACTGAACCAACTCCTCGGCGAAGAGCGGGCCATTGTCAGCGACATCCAGGGCACCACCCGTGATGCCATCGAAGACACCATACAACTGGAGGGCATCACCTTCCGCTTTATCGACACCGCCGGCATCCGCCACACCTCCGACAAGATAGAGCAGATGGGCATTGAGCGTTCACTCGCCGCTGCCCAGCGCGCCCGCATCATCATCATGATGTCAGAGCCCGCCGTCCCCTACCCTGACATTCCTTTCCGCGACGACCAGACCGTCATACGCATCGAGAACAAGACCGACTCTTTCCAGGCCAAATACGGTATCGGCATTGACGTTCTCAAGCAACAGCTCATTACCGCCGCCCCACATATCTCTGATTCTGGCGTCATCATCACCAGCGCCCGCCACCACGAAGTTCTCTGCCGTTCCCAGCAGAGTCTGCATCGCGTCATCGAAGGCCTTCACAGCGGTATCAGCGGTGACCTCCTCGCCGAAGATCTCCGCGATGTCCTCAATATCCTCGCCGAAATCACCGGCGGCCAAATCACCCCCCAAGAAACCCTCTACAACATCTTCAGCCATTTCTGCGTGGGCAAGTGATTGATTATCAACAACTTAGAACAATTTGAATAAACTATTACTAAAGCTCTCATTTTGAGGGCTTTTGTTGTGTTAAGTGTTCTTAATTGCTCTTTGTTATTCCAAGTTATTATTTCTACCCCGGAGAAAAAAATGGGGTAAATTTTAGGGGTCTTGACCGTCGTCTTTGGTGCAAGCGTGAGACACAGTGAGAATGCACTAAAATGTCGCCTTTGGTACAATGTGAGACACAGTGAGACACAGTGAGACAGAATTTACGGAACTAAAAGTGTGAATTTACTTATATTTGATATGAAATTATGGAGTATAAAAAGCGTTGTCAATGGTGCGGAGTACCATTTATTGCCCACAAACTTACCACACTTTACTGCTGTAAAGCGTGTTGGGACAAAGCGTATGAGGCAAAAAGAAGGCAGAACAAACGAGAGGCACAGAGACTGGAAGTAGAGTCTGCGCGTCCTGTGGTAGAGAGTATTGGAACCAAAGAGTTTCTTAATCCTACTGAAGCAGCAAGGCTTCTGGGAGTAAGTAGGGCATCCATGTACAGATATATGGAGCAAGGAGTCATTAAAGTACTAAGAACTCCTGCCAGAACTATTGTAAGGAGATCAGACATAGAAGCCCTCTTCGATAATCCCCCAGCCTACATCAAGAGAAACAACAATAAACTGAATATGCTCGGTGAGACATATTCCATGCTGGATATTACGAAAAAAATATAACATAAGCAAACGAGTTGCTGAAAGTAGGATCCGTAAGTTTGACATTCTAAAAATCATGCGTGGAAGGAACATCTTTTATAGACGCGAGGATATTCACAAGTATTTCGAGGACTTCACGATAGAACTAGATACGGACTTCTACTACAACGCCGAGGAGATTATGGAGAAATACAATATGACCCATCAGGCTATTGTGGCATTTGCGCGTCGTCACGAAATACCGAGAATATACAGGAATCGCGTTACATACTACTCGAAAGCTCATATTGATAGCGTGAAGACAACTGGCAAAAGACTGGATCCGAACTACTATACCCGTCAGGAAATCATGTCCAGATATCATTTCACCAAAGAACAAGTCAGCTATTACCTGAACACCTATCATATTGAGAGGAAGAAGTGTGGTGCGTTTACGCTGATTAACCGTGAAGACTTCGACCGCATTCTAAGGGAGCGAATGAACGGCAGTATTTCCATTGCCGAACTCAACTCCAAGATTGACCAAGGCCAGGAGGTAAGAGAAGAGAAGAAAAAAATAGAAGGGCCTATCGAGATTGTACAAATTGACGATAACAGCAAAAAGAAGAAAGGTGATGGTAAAAAAGAGAATAAAATCGAGATTGTAACCCTTGAAGGCTATATGTCTATAGAAGATATTGAGAACCACTACAAGCTGAGCAAGGGTTGGGTTCAGTACCTTACACGAAAAATGAGGATTCCTCGTGTTCAGAAAGGCCGGTATTTGTACTATGACAAGAAGATTGTGACAGAAATCTTCAGTAAGTATCAGTCGTCCGAAGGTATCACAGAATGGTACACAGCGGAGGACATCGAAAAGAAATTCAATATGACCCCGCAGGCAAGGGGTGGCTTTACCTGTAAGCATAAAATCCCGAAAAAGCGAGAGTCTGGTGTAATATACTATTCTAAGCTCCATGTCGATTTTGCCAAGGATCCGGCTTCCCAGTATTCCCAAAACTATTATACTGTAGAACAGATAAAGTCCATCTATAATGTCAGCAGGGAAAGAGTTTATTATGTTATCAGGCACTACAAGATTCCAAGTATTCGGGACGGCAACTGCCATGTATATTTGAAGTCTGCCATTGACAAACAGTTTAAGAAAGAAGAATGATATAATGTTAGGATGGTGTGAGTATAAAATTAGGATGGAGTTATGAAAGGTTATGATTCAAGTTAGGACTATGTTATGATTGCCCGTTTGGAATTATTTTCAAATGATGTCCAAATTATATGCTGCTGACAGATGTCAGCATACAATCATCAGATAATTTTGCAACCAATTTAAAATATTTAGAACTATGCAGATTTGTAAGACTGTTACGTTGAGAACAAAAAAGCTGAAGAA